>CAYYZI010000494.1:0-2516 GCA_964475675.1 uncultured Geminicoccaceae bacterium | reverse complement strand
GCCGCCGGCCGAGCTCGAAAAGCAGCGCGGCAACCCGAGCCGCGTGCCGCTGGTGCTGGTGGCGGTGCTGCGCCTGCAGCCCGATCACCCGAAGATCCCCGAAAGCGAGCAGATCGCGGCCGCGGCGGCGGGCGTGCAGAACCTGCTGGTGGCCGCCCATGCCATGGGCTTCGCCTCGAAATGGGCGACCGGCCGGCCGGCCGCCAGCCCGGGCGTGCGTCGCCGCCTCGGCCTCGGCCGAAACGAGCGGATCCTGGGCATCCTTTATCTCGGCAGCGAGCGGATCGCGCATCGACCCGGCGGCCGTCCCGGTCCCGAGGAGATCGGACAATCATGGCCATCCCCCTGAAGGCGCTGGCGGCCACCGCCGTGTTCGGCTTGCTCGCCGCCTGCCAGAGCGCCGCCGAGCGCCGGGCCGCGTTCGAGGAAGAGATCCGGGCGAGCTGCACGCAGCAGGGGTTCACTGTCGACAGTGATGCCTTCCGGCTGTGCCTGCTGCTGGAAACCACCAACGTCCGGCTGCAGAACATCGAGCGCCGGCTCGACATCCTCGACATGGATCTGCGGCGGGGCGGAGCGGTCGGTCCCGGCTGCCGGAGCTGCCTCTGAGCGGGGATCAGAGCCGCGGCAGCAGATGGCGCAGGATCGCCGCGGAACTCGCCGCCACCTCCTCGACGAAGGTGGCGAAATCGAAGCGCGAGGTGCCGCCGGCGAGATCGGAAAGGGCGCGGATGTCGAGCCATCCCACACCGAACGCTTCGCAGACCTGGGCCAGCGCACCGCCTTCCATCTCCACCGCCTTGCCGCCCAGTTCGCGGAACAGCCGCTCGCGGGTGGCCTCGCAGTGGATGTACTGATCGCCCGAGAGGATGGTGCCGAAGACGATCCGCGGCCGCCCATCGGTGCCGCCGGCACGCCTGGAGAGGGGCGGCAGGGAAAAGTCCTCGAGGGCGGCCCGCACCCTCGCCAGAAGCGGCTCCGGCACGGCATAGCCGAGGCGGTCGGTGGGGTTGAAGAAGGGCACATGGCCGGCCTGATAGGTGGTCAGCCGCTGCTCCTCGATCACCCCGGCATCGTGCTGGATGGTGCGATCGGCGACCACCACGTCGCCGATGTGCAGGGCCGGGTCGAGGCCGCCGGCGACACCGCTGAAGATCACCGGATCGGCGCCGAAGCGATCGATCAGCAGGGTGGTCACCATCGCCGTGTTGACCTTGCCGATGCCGGCGCCCACCAGCACCACCTCGCGGCCCTCGAGGCGGCCCTGCAGAAAATCGAGACCGGCGCGCCGTTCCACGGTTTCGGCGACCAGCGCCGCCTCGAGCTCGGCCAGTTCCTGGGGGATGGCACAGATGATGCCAATGGGCATGGTACGGGCTCCAGCTTGCGGAACTTGTCGGGATCGCCGGTTGCGCGCACCCTAGCAGCGGCCGCCGGCGAGAACGAGAGGGCGGCGCGCGAGGGCAGGAAACGATGGGACCGGACAGACATCTTCGCGGCATCGATCATCTGCTGGTGGCGGTCGCCGACCTCGAGGGGGCGGCCGCCGACTATCGCCGGCTGGGCTTCGCCGTGACCCCGCGTGGCCGCCACCGGGGCTGGCCCACCGGCAATTACTGCGTGATGTTCGAGGAAGGCTATCTGGAGCTGCTCGGACGGGTGGAGCCGGGGCCGGAGCGGCACCGCATCGACGCATGTCTGGAGCGCGGCGAAGGGGGTCTCGGCATCGCCCTCGCCAGCGACGATCCCGAGGCCACCGCCGCCGCCTGGCGGGCCGCCGGCATCGCCGTCGAAGGGCCGCTCGATCTGTCGCGTCTGCTGGAGGAAGGGGAAGGGATCACCCTGCGCTTCCGCAACGTCATGCCCGATCCCCGCGAGCTCGGCGATTTCGTGCTGTTCGCCTGCCATCACCTGACGCCGCATCTGCTGCGCCGCCCCGAATGGCTGCGTCATGCCAACGGCGCCAGAGCACTGCGGAGCTGCACCATCCTCGCCGCCGACCCGGAGCCGCTGGCCGAGGCCCTGACCCGGCTGCTGGGTGCCGCGGCGCGCAGCGAGACCGACCAGGTCATCACCTTCCAGACCGGCGGCGCGCCCATTCTCCTGGCGCCACCCGAAGACGCGCTGCTGCTGCACCCCACCCTCGAGGAGCCGGAGCCGGGCGGCGAGCCGAGACTCGCCGCGATCTCGCTGGAAGTGCCCGATCCCGAGCGCAGCGCGGCCTTCCTGCGCGAGCGCGGGCTGCCGGTGCGGCGCATCGCCGACGGCTATGGCCTGCCGCCCGCGGTCGCCCGCGGCGTGGCCCTGGAATTCGTCGCCTGAGCGGCGGCGCAGGGCGAACTGGTGGGCCCGGCAGGATTCGAACCTGCGACCAGACCGTTATGAGCGGCCGGCTCTAACCGCTGAGCTACGGGCCCGCGGATGCTATAGGTCGCCGCCGGGAAGGTCTCAAGAGCGGCGAGCGGCGGGCGCCGCGGGCCCGCCGCCGGCTCGGTCAGGTGTCCAGGAAACTCCTG
>CAYYZI010000493.1:0-2518 GCA_964475675.1 uncultured Geminicoccaceae bacterium | reverse complement strand
TGGGCATCGATCCCCTGGTGCACGACATCCGCTTCGTCGAGGACAACTGGGAGTCGCCCACCCTCGGTGCCTGGGGCCTGGGCTGGGAAGTCTGGCTCAACGGCATGGAGGTGACCCAGTTCACCTACTTCCAGCAGGTGGGCGGGCTGGACTGCCGCCCGGTCACCGGCGAGATCACCTACGGCCTGGAGCGGATCGCCATGTACCTGCAGGGGGTGGACAGCGTCTTCGATCTGGTCTGGTCCGATGGCCCGCTGGGCCGGGTCACCTACGGCGACGTCTATCACCAGAACGAGGTGGAACAGTCGGCCTACAACTTCGAACACGCCGACGTGGACTTCCTGTTCACGCTGTTCGATCACTGCGAGGCCGAGAGCCGCAAGCTGATCGCCGCCGAGCTGCCGCTGCCGGCCTACGAACAGGTGCTGCGGGCCTCCCACACCTTCAACCTGCTCGACGCCCGCCACGCCATCTCGGTCACCGAGCGCCAGCGCTACATCCTGCGGGTGCGCGATCTGGCCCGGGCGGTGGCCGAAAGCTACTACGCGGCCCGCGAGGCCCTGGGCTTCCCCATGCTGAAGACGAATGCCAAGGAGGCCTGACGTGAGCGCGAACAAGCACGATCTGCTGATCGAGATCGGCACCGAGGAGCTGCCGCCGAAGGCCCTGGGCCGCCTTTGTGCCGCCTTCACCGATCATTTCACCCACGCCCTGCGCGAAGCGGATCTCGACTTCGCCGGTGCCCGCGCTTTCGCTGCGCCACGCCGCCTGGCCATCCTGGTGCGCGATCTCGACGCCGCCACCCCCGACAAGGTGGTGGAGAAGCGCGGCCCGGCCCTCAAGGCCGCCTTTGACGACGAGGGCTGCCCCACCAGGGCCGCCGAAGGCTTCGCCCGCTCCTGCGGGGTGAAGGTGGAGGATCTGGAAAAGCTCGAGACCGACAAGGGCAGCTGGCTGGTCTGGCGCAGCGAACAGAAGGGCCAGCCCGTCACCGCCCTGGTGCCGGCCATGGTCCAGGCCGCCCTCGACGCCCTGCCCATCCCCAAGCGCATGCGCTGGGGTAGCCTCGACGTGCAGTTCGTGCGCCCTGTGCACTGGGTGGTGATGCTCTACGGCGAGCAGGTGATCGACGGCGAGATCCTCGGCATTCGCACCGGCCGCGCCACCCGCGGCCACCGCTTCCACGCCCCGCAGGCCATCGACATCCCGGTTCCGGCCGACTACGAGCCCCTGCTGGAGAGCGAGGGCAGGGTGATTGCCGACTTCGAACGCCGCCGCGAGATGATCCGCGCCCAGGTGGAGGCCGAGGCCCTGAAGCTCGGCGGGCGCGCCGTGATCGATCCGGATCTACTCGACGAGGTGACCGCCATGGTCGAATGGCCCGTGGCGGTGGCCGGCGCCTTCGAGGAACGGTTCCTGGCCGTGCCCCAGGAGGCCCTCGTCTCCACCATGAGCGCCAACCAGAAATACTTCCATCTGGTGGACGAGGCCGGAACCCTGCTGCCGCACTTCATCACCATCGCCAACATCGAGAGCCGTGATCCTGCGGTGATCCGCGACGGCAACGAGCGCGTCATCCGGCCCCGCTTCGCCGACGCCGAGTTCTTCTGGAACCAGGATCGCAAGACTCCGCTCATCGACCGCCTGCCGCGGCTCAAGCAGGTGGTGTTCCAGCGCAGGCTCGGCACCCTCTACGACAAGGCCATGCGCCTGACCCGCCTGGCCGCCCACATCGCCGCCGAGATCGGCGGCGACCGGGACAGGGCCATCCGCGCCGCCGAGCTGTGCAAGTGCGATCTCATGACCGAGATGGTGGGCGAGTTTCCGGATCTGCAGAGCATCATCGGCCGCTACTACGCCCTGCACGATGGCGAGGACAAAGATGTGGCCGCCGCCATCGATCAGCACTACCGGCCCCGCTTCGCCGGCGACGATCTGCCGGAGAACCCCACCGCCCGCGCCCTGGCCCTGGCCGACCGGATCGACACCCTGCTCGGCATCTTCGCCATCGGCCAGACACCGACCGGCGACAAGGATCCCTACGCCCTGCGCCGCGCCGCCCTCGGCGTGCTGCGCATTCTCATCGAGGAGAATCTGGATCTCGATCTGGCCGAACTGCTCACCGCTGCCGCCTCCGGCTTCCCCGCCGTCGTCGAAGCCGAGGCGGCCCGCGACCAGGTGCTCGATTTCATTCTCGACCGCCTGCGCGCCTACTACGCCGATCGCGGCATCCGCCCCGACGTGCTCGATGCGGTGATGGCATTGAAAATCACCCGCCCGGTTGACATCGACCGCCGCGTCCACGCCGTCACCGGCTTCCGCCAGCTTCCCGAGGCGGAAAGCCTTGCCGCCGCCAAAATTTGTTGTCTTTTGTTTCGAAAATATCTCCGTAAGGGGCAATATTTGGATGTAAAGAGCCTATTCTTTGCGGAATTTCTTCATTCATCAACCAATTTGTTGCTTGATTTGCTAAAGAACTTAAAGCAGCTTCTTCCAAAGAAGCTTCAACTAAGCTTCC
>CAYYZI010000492.1:0-2520 GCA_964475675.1 uncultured Geminicoccaceae bacterium | reverse complement strand
ATTGCGGCGGCGTGATCGCCCCCGGCATCAACCTGTCGCTCGAGGCCCTGCACCGGGCCGCCGCCCAGCTGCCGCGGGTGGCGGTGCAGCCGACGCAGAACGTGATCGGCACCAGCACCGTGACGGCCATGCAGTCGGGCATATATTGGGGGTATGTCGGTCTCATCGAGGGGCTGGTCAGCCGGATCCGCGACGAGTTCGAAGACCCCATGACGGTGGTGGCCACGGGTGGCCTGGCACCGCTCTTCGGCGAGCGCTGCGAGGTCATCGAGCATGTCGATCAGGATCTGACGATGGCCGGTCTCCTCGAGATCTACACCCGCTACCGTAGCGTCATTCGCGCCGCCAAGGAGCCCGTCCAGTGACCGACGAGAAGAAGCTCGTTTTCCTGCCCTTGGGCGGGGTCGGCGAGATCGGCCTCAACTGCTATCTCTACGGCCAGGACGGCCGTTGGATGATGGTCGATCTGGGCATCGGCTTCGCCGACGATCGCCTGCCCGGGGCCGAGATCCTGCTGCCCGATCTGTCCTTCATCCGCGAACGGCGCGACAGGCTCGCCGGCCTCGTCCTGACCCACGCCCACGAGGATCATCTCGGCGCCGTGCCCTATCTCTGGCAGGAGCTCGGCTGCCCGGTCTGGTGCACCGGCTTCGCCGCCGCGGTGCTGCGCCGCAAGTTCGACGACATGCAGCGCGAACATCCGCGGCCCCTGCATGTGGTGAAGCCGGGCGAGCCCTTCGAGGTCGGGCCGTTTTCCTGCCGCCTCTTGCATGTCACCCACTCCATTCCCGAGGCCAACGCCCTGGCCATCGAGAGTGCCCATGGCCGCCTGCTGCACACCGGCGACTGGAAGCTCGATCGCGAGCCGCTGATCGGCGAGGCCACCGACGTGCCGGGCATCGAGGAATTCGCGGCCGAAGGCGTACTGGCGCTCGTGGGCGACAGCACCAACGTGCTGGTCGCCGGTACCGCCGGTTCCGAGGCCGAAGTCAGGGACAGTCTGACCGAGCTCATCCGCACCAAGCCCCACCGGGTGGCGGTCACCACCTTCGCCTCCAACGTCGCCCGGCTGGAAACCGCCGCCCATGCCGGTCGCGACGCCGGCCGCGAGGTGGTGGTAGTGGGCCGTTCCATGTGGCGGATGATCGAGGCCGCCCGCAACTGCGGCTATCTGCGCGACCTGCCGCCACTCAGGGACGAGCTCGAGGCCCGCGCGCTGCCCCGCGACCGCGTCCTCTATCTGGTCACCGGCAGCCAGGGCGAGCCGCGCTCGGCGCTGATGCGCATCGCCACCGGCCAGCATGCGCGGGTGCGGCTGGAGCCCGGGGATACCGTCATCTTCTCCTCCAAGATCATCCCCGGCAACGAGCGCACCCTGTTCAACCTGCACAACCAGCTCGTCAATCTCGGCGTCGAGGTGATCACCGAGGAGGACCATTTCGTCCATGTTTCCGGCCATCCCTGCCGCGAGGACATGGAGCAGATGTATCGCTGGGTGCGGCCGCGGATCGCCGTGCCGGTGCATGGCGAGGCCCGCCATCTCCATGCCCACGAGCGTTTCGCCCGCGAACTCGGGGTGCCGGAGACGGTGCTGCTGAAGAACGGCCATCTGCTGTGCATCGCCCCCGACGGCCCGCGGGTCGTCGACGAGGTGCCGGTGGGCCGGCTGGCGCTGGAGAACGGCAATCTGGTGCCCGAGGCCAGCGATCTGTTCCGCGCCCGCCGCCGCATCATGCAGCATGGCGCGATCAGCGTCGGTCTCGTCCTCGACGCCTATGGCAGCGTCATGGCGCCGCCGGCAGTGGCCAATGTCGGGGCCATCGAGCCGGAGCGCTTCGAGCGCCTGCAGGAAAGGCTGGAGGAGGCGCTGACCCGGGCGATCGAGGCGCTGGAGGACGAGGTGGTGATGAACGACGAGCGGGTACGGGAAGCGGCCCGGGTGACGGTGCGCCAGACCCTCGGCCTGTCGCGCCACAAGCGGCCGGTGATCGAGGTTCAGGTGACCCGGCTGACGCCGGAATCCCTGGCCGCCTTCGAGGATGATTCGGTGGGTGTGCGATGAGCCTCCTGGGCCGTCTCAACCATGTCGCCATCGCCGTCCCCGATCTCGAGGCGGCGCGCGACCATTACCGCGAGGTGCTGGGGGCCACGGTCTCCGAGATCGTCGATCAGCCCGGCCATGGCGTGCGCACCGTCTTCGTCACCCTGCCCAACACCAAGATCGAGCTTCTGGGGGTGCTCGGCGAGAACTCGCCGATCGCCGCCTTTCTGGCGCGCAACCCGGCCGGCGGAGTCCATCATCTCTGCTTCGAGGTGGAGGACATCCTCGCCGCCCGCGATGCGCTCAGGGCGCGTGGCCTGCGCATCCTGGGCGATGGCGAGCCCCGGATCGGCGCCCATGGCAAGCCGGTCCTGTTTCTCCACCCCAAGGACAGCTTCGGCACGCTGGTGGAGCTGGAGCAGGCATGAGCGGCGTCGGTCTCAGCGTCGTCTTCTTCGTCAGCTGGTGGCTGTTCTTCT
>CAYYZI010000491.1:0-2541 GCA_964475675.1 uncultured Geminicoccaceae bacterium | reverse complement strand
GACATTCTCCAGGGCGAACGGGAACGCGCCGGCATCACCCTGTCCCGTTTCATGATCAATGGCAGCCTCGGCTTTTTCGGCCTGTTCGACATGGCCAGCGAATTCGGATATTTCAAACATGACGAGGATTTCGGGCAGACACTCGCGGTTCACGGAGTCGGCGAGGGCCCGTATCTCGTGCTTCCCATTCTCGGTCCCTCCAATCCCCGCGATGCGGTTGGTCTGGTGGTCGACTCTTTCCTGTTCGACCCGATGCGCTATGTTGCGCCGACGCGAGTGCGAACCACGCGGACCGTCACCAAGGCGGTCGTCACCCGCTACGAGCTCGGCCCTTCGCTCGACGAGCTGGAGCGCAGCAGCATCGATTTCTACGCGGCGCTGCGCAGTGTCTATCGGCAGAAGCGGGAGGCCGAAATTCGCAACGGCCGCCCCCCCGCGGATTCGGGCTACGAGGAAATCTTCAATGAAACATTCGATGATCCTGCCCTCGATCAGGCACCGGCCGAGAATTGAGGCCAGCCTGGCCGATCGCTGCGGCCGGCGTGGTTTCCTGGCGGCGATCGCGGCCGGGTCGTTGGCTCTGGCGGCGGCACCGGCACTCGCCGGGCGCGAGGAGGAGGCGGCAGCCTTCATCAAGCGCATCGCCGATCAGGCCCTGACCATCCTGTCGCAGACCGACAAGGACCAGGAGACGCGCATCGCCGAGCTCGAGGGCCTGCTCGAGGAGGCGACCGATCTCGATCTGATCGCCAAGATGGTGCTCGGCACCTACTGGCGAAGGGCCACGCCCGAGCAGCGCAAGCGCTATCTCGCGCTGTTCCGCAAGCTGATCCGCAAGGAACTCGCCAGCAAGATCAACCGCTACAACGGCGAGCGGATCGAGGTTGTGGGCAGCCGCGATATCGACGATCGCGATACGGTGGTCAGCACCCTCGTGCATCGCGCCAAGAACCAGCCGCCCTACCGGGTCGACTGGCGGGTGCGACACAGCAAAGGCCGCTTTCTGATCATCGACGTGGTCGCCGAAGGTGTCAGCCTGCTCATCACCAAGAGCGGGGAATTCCGGGAAATCGTCGCCAAGCGGGGCATGGAGGGCCTGCTCGCGGGAATGGCCCGCCAACTCGAGGAGAAAGACGCCCAGAGCCAGGTCCGCAGCTGAGCGCGGCGGTCCGAAGGCTGCGACGATCCCGGCGACGGGCGGCGACAACTCCGCGCCTGACGGCCTGTCGCCACTGTCCCCTGCGGCAGTGGGCTCGGCCATGCTTCGGCCTTCGAAGCCCTGTGATGCAGCCATGGGCAGCTCGCGTCATCGCCTCGGCACCGCCAACGGAGGAATGACCGGGCGGGCTGCGCGGCGGCGAGATACAGCGACGCCCTGCGGCTGAGAGACCACCAACCGACCGTCTGCGCGAGGAGCGGCGGCCCTCCGCTGCGTGTTCGCCCTCGCTCGCAGGGGTGCCCACGGCATGCGAAAGCGGGGTCCGAGACAGCGGCCGGCAGGCGTGCCGGCCGCCTCGTTCTTCCGCCTGTGCCGGCCCGACGTGCGGGGCGCGACCGCCTTCCAAGGAGCGCAAGAGGGAGCCCGTGGACATCCGGAGCGATGGCCGTGGCGATCGGTCTGCCATGCCGACGGCGACGCCCCCTCGGCACACAGGGCGAGCCTGCGCCCGGCGAGCGGAGCGAGTTGCCGCAGGCCTCCGGCGGATCCGCACGGGCCGGCGCCGGTGACAGATGATATTTCCGGGGAGGATCGACCCGCCCGGTTCGCAGCGGCACCCGGTCGCTCCTGTGGGGCGCCGCACGCAGTGCCCGCCGGTCCCGTGCGCGGTCCCGACGACGGACGTCCCCGATGCGAGGAGGTAACGACGGGATCCTGCGCCGCCGGGGCACGTGGCGCCGCCGAACGGGGGCCGGTTGCGGCGCAGGATTTCGCGCTCCGGTTAACCCCCGCTTTACCTCTTCACCGTATGATCATTCCCGGCACCGAAGACGAACCCCAGGGTTTCGATCTTCGGCCTTCGTCCTCCCTGACGTTGTGATGCCTCCCCGAACTTGGCCGCCGGCTCTCCGGCGGCCTTTTTTCGCAGGCATCCGCGCCACATCCCGCGCGGCCGACGGCCGCCGCGCCGACGACGGTCGCGATGTTACTGGCTGACCCAGACGATGCGCGAGAGCCAGCTCAGGGCCTCGATGTCGAAAATGGTCTCCCGCTCGGTGGCGATCAGGTCGCGCAGGACGACTCGCGCAGCGGTCCGCCGCTCGAGGAGACCGACCACCAGCTCACCACCCTTCAGATGGACCAGCACCCGATCGTTGCGGCGAACACTGCTGTTGGGCGAGACCACGACGAGATCGCCGGCGCGGTACAGCGGTGGCGCCAGGTCACGGTCCAGCTCCAGGATGTAGGCCTGCGGATCGTCGATCTGCGGAAATTCGATCTCCTCCCAGCGTTCACCGATGGGAAAGCCCGCGGCGTCGAAATTGCCGCCGGTTGCCACCTCGCTCAGACGGATGGCCTTGAGACGCTGCAGCGCGCCGAAG
>CAYYZI010000490.1:0-2544 GCA_964475675.1 uncultured Geminicoccaceae bacterium | reverse complement strand
GTCGGTGCTGCGGAGGCCGGTGCGGCGGTGGTGCATCTGCATGCCCGCAATCCCGAGGACGGCCGCCCCGACCAGAGCCCCGAGGCCTTCGGCCGCTTCCTGCCGGTGATCAAGCAGCGCTCGGACGTGGTGGTCAACATCACCACCGGCGGCGCGCCCCACATGACCGTCGAGGAGCGGGTGCGGCCGGCGGCCACCTTCAAGCCCGAGATCGCCTCCCTCAACATGGGCTCGATGAATTTCGGCCTGTTTCCGATGCTGCGGCGGTTCCGCGAATTCCGCCACGAATGGGAGCGGCGGCATCTCGAGGCGACCGAAGACCTGGTGTTCAAGAACACCTTCCGGGACATCGCCTATATTCTCGAAACCTGTGCCGGAAACGGCACCCGCTTCGAGTTCGAATGCTACGATGTCAGCCATCTCTACAATCTCGCCCATTTTCTCGACCGGGGCCTGGTCGAGCCGCCGCTGTTCGTGCAGACGGTGTTCGGCATTCTCGGCGGCATCGGCACCCATCCCGAGGATGTGCTGCACATGAAGCGCACCGCCGACCGGCTGTTCGGTGACGCCTATCGCTGGTCGGTGCTGGGTGCGGGCCGCCACCAGATGGCGATCGCGGCGATGGCCGCGGCGATGGGCGGCAATGTCCGGGTCGGCCTCGAGGATTCCCTGTGGGACGGCCCCGGCAGGCTGGCCGAGAGCAACGCCGCCCAGGTACGGCGGGTCCGCCGGATCCTCGAAGGACTCGGCCTCGAGCCGGCGAGCCCGGCCGAGGCCCGTGAGATCCTCTCCCTCAAGGGCGGGGATCAGGTCGCCTTCTGATGGCCGCAGGAGCGACCGCGGCAGCAGGCGTCGGGCGCGACCGGCCCCTGGCGGGGATGGCGCTCATGGTGCTGTGCGTCGGCCTGCTGACGGTGATGGACGGTACCGCCAAATATCTGGCTCGGGAATATCCGCTCTGGCAGGTGGTCTGGGCCCGCTACGCCTTCAATCTGCTGGCGCTCCTGCTGCTGCTCGCCGGCCTGCGGCGCGGGGCCTGGCGGACCCGCGCCCTCGGCCTCCAGCTGGCCCGCGCATTGGCCATGGTGGCGGCCACCTTCACCATGTTCCTCTCGCTCAAGCTGCTGCCGATGGCCGAGACCTACGCCATCGCCTTTCTCTCGCCGATCCTGGTGGCGGTGCTGGCCGGGCTGGTGCTGCGCGAGCGCCTCGATGCCGCCCGCTGGCTGGCGGCGCTGGGGGGCTTTCTCGGCGTGCTGGTGGTGATGCGGCCGGGCAGCGGGCTGTTCGGCCCGGCTGCTCTGGCGCCGGTGGCGATGGCCCTCAGCTTCGCCCTCTACCAGCTGATTACCCGCATGCTGGGCGGGCGCGATGGTGCGTATGTCACCATGTTCTGGTCGGCAGCGGTGGGCACCGCCGCCACCGGCCTGATGCTGCCCTGGAACTGGGTGATGCCGGATCTCGCAGGATTCCTGCTGATGGCGGCGATGGGGGGGATCGGCCTCCTGGGCCAGCTCGCCATGATCCGCGCCTTCGCCCTGGCCCCGGCCTCGCTGGTCTCGCCCTTCATCTACACCCAGATCGTCTGGGCCGTGCTGTTCGGGTACCTGGTGTTCGGCGATCTCCCCGACCTCTGGACGCTCGCCGGTGCGGCCATCGTCATTGCCGCCGGCCTCCATCTTTTCCGCCAAGAGGCCCGCCGCACGAGGATCGTCCACCGATGACCATGCTGTTCTCGCCGTTTCGCCTGCGCTCGCTGGAGCTGGCCAACCGCATCGCCGTCTCCCCGATGTGCCAGTATCGGGCACACGACGGACAGGCAGAGATCTGGCATCGGGTGCATTACGGCTCGCTCGCCATGGGCGGGGCGGGGTTGTTGATGCTCGAGGCCACCGCGGTCTCTCCCGAGGGCCGGATCACCCCGCATTGCCTGGGCCTCTACGACGCCGCCTGTGCCCGGGCCCTGGCCCCGGTACTCGAATTCTGCCGCGAATACGGCACCGCCCGTCTCGGCCTCCAGCTCGGCCACGCCGGTCGCAAGGGCTCGACCCACCGCCCGCTCGATGGCGGCGCCCCGCTCACTTCCGAGGAGGGTGCCTGGGCCACTCTGGCGCCCTCGGAGGTGCCCTATGATGCGGACTGGCCCACACCGCGTGCAGCCACCGAAGCCGACATGATCGACCTCCTCGAGGCCTTCGCCGGCGCCACGCGACGGGCGGCGGATCTCGGCTTCGATCTCCTCGAGCTGCACATGGCCCATGGCTATCTGCTGCACCAGTTCCTGTCGCCATTGTCCAACCATCGCAGCGATGCCTATGGCGGGCCGCTCGAAAACCGCATGCGCTTTCCGCTGCAGGTGTTCCGTGCCATGCGTGCGGTCTGGCCCGCCGAGCGGCCCCTCGGGGTGCGGGTCTCGGCCACCGACTGGGTCGATGGCGGCTGGGATCTCGCCCAGACGATCGCGCTGGCGCGGGCCTTGCGGGAGGAAGGCTGCGATTTCGTCGATGTCTCCTCGGGCGGTCTGCATCCGGCCCAGAAGATCCC
>CAYYZI010000489.1:0-2545 GCA_964475675.1 uncultured Geminicoccaceae bacterium | reverse complement strand
GCCGCGGTGCCCAAGTTCACGGTGATCGTCGGCGGCAGCTTCGGTGCCGGTAATTACGGCATGTGCGGCCGTGCCTTCGCGCCGCGTCTCCTGTGGATGTGGCCCAACGCCCGGATCTCGGTGATGGGCGGTGAACAGGCGGCCAGTGTGCTGGCGCAGGTGCGGCGCGATGCCCTCGAGGCGCGGGGCGAAAGCTGGTCGGAAGAGGACGAGGAAGCCTTCAAGGCGCCCATCCGCGAGCAGTACGAGACCCAGGGCCACCCCTACTACGCCACGGCGCGGCTGTGGGACGACGGGGTGATCGATCCCGCGCAGACCCGAACCGCGCTGGCGCTGGGGATCGCCGCTTCCCTCAACGCGCCGGTTCCGCCCACCCGCTTCGGCATTTTCCGGATGTGATGCGATGCCCGAATCCCAGCTCCTGGTCAGCCGACAGGGCCCGATCGCCCGTGTCACCCTCAACCGGCCCGAGGTCCACAACGCCTTCGACGAGCATCTGATCGCCGCTCTCACGGAGCTCTTCGAGGCCTTCGCCGAGGACGGCGATCTGCGCTGCGTGCTCCTGACCGGGGCCGGACGCAGTTTCTCGGCCGGGGCCGATCTTTCCTGGATGCGCCGCACCGCCGAATACAGCGAGGAGGCCAATCTCGAGGATGCGCGGCGCCTCGAGCGCATGCTCCGGACCCTCGACGAGCTGCCCAAGCCGACCATCGCCATGGTCAACGGTGCGGCCATGGGCGGCGGGGTCGGGATGGTGGCCGCCTGCGACATCGCCATCGCCGCCGAACGGGCGGTGTTCGCCCTCTCGGAAGTGCGTCTCGGGCTCATTCCGGCGGTGATCTCGCCCTATGTGCTGCGCGCCGTGGGGATTCGGGCGTGCCGTCGCTACTTCCTCACCGGCGAACGCTTCGATGCCGCCGAAGCCCGTCGCATCGGCCTCCTGCACGAGGTGGTGGCCGAGGCCGACCTCGAAATCCGTGCCCTCGATATCGCCGAAGCGATCCTCAAGGGGGGTCCCGAGGCGCTGGCCGAAGCGAAATCGCTCATCCGCCTCAGCCAGTCCCTCGAGGGCTCGCTTCTGGGCGAGGCCACCGCCCGCCTGATCGCCCGGCGCCGGGCTTCCGCCGAGGGACGCGAGGGCGTGGCCGCATTTCTGGAGAAGCGCCCGCCGGCCTGGCGCGGCGGCCGGGAGGGCTGAAGCCGGGATGTTCGAGAGCCTGCTGGTCGCCAACCGCGGAGAGATCGCCTGCCGCATCTTCCGGACCTGCGAGCGGCTGGGGATCCGCAGGATTGCCGTGTTTTCCGATGCCGATGCCGATTCCGTCCATGTCCGCATGGCGGACGAGGCGGTGCATCTCGGCCCCGCCCCGGCCACCGAAAGCTATCTGCGCATCGACCGGCTGCTCGAAGCGGCACGGCGTACCGGTGCCGTGGCGATCCATCCGGGTTACGGCTTTCTCGCCGAGAACGCCGATTTCGCCGAGGCGGTACAAGAGGCCGGCCTGGTGTTCGTAGGTCCCCCGCCCGAGGTGATGCGCCGGCTGGGCAGCAAGGACAGCGCCAAGCGCATTGCGGAGAAGGCGGGTGTGCCGCTGGTGCCGGGCTATCATGGAGAGGCCCGGGACGATTCCCTGCTCGCCGCGCGCGCCCGCGAGATCGGCTTTCCGCTGCTGATCAAGGCGGCCGCGGGCGGCGGCGGCAAGGGAATGCGCAAGGTGGAGAGCGAGGCCGGGTTCGCCGAAGCGCTCGCCGCCTGCCGCCGGGAGGCGGCGGCCGCCTTCGGCGACGACCGGGTGATCCTGGAGCGCTGGATCGAGCGTCCGCGCCATGTCGAGATCCAGATCTTCGCCGATGGCTACGGCCGCTGCGTCCATCTGTTCGAGCGCGACTGCACGGTCCAGCGGCGCCATCAGAAGATCCTCGAGGAAGCGCCCGCGCCTGCTCTCCCGGGGGATGTGCGGGCCGGCATGTGCGAGGCGGCGGTACGGCTGGCGACTGCCGCCGGCTACCGCAACGCCGGCACCGTCGAGTTCCTGCTCGATCGCGAGGATCGCTTCCATTTCATCGAGATGAACACCCGCCTTCAGGTCGAACATCCGGTGACCGAGATGATCACCGGTACCGATCTCGTCGAATGGCAGCTCATGGTGGCCGCCGGCATGCCGCTGCCGCGCACCCAGGAGGAGATCGCCGGCCGCGGCCATGCCTTCGAGGCCCGCCTCTATGCCGAGGATCCGGCCCGGGATTTCATGCCCGCGACCGGCCGTATCACCCGCCTCGCCCTGCCCATCGGGCTCGAAGGCGTGCGGGTGGAGACCGGGATCGCCGAGGGCGATGCGGTGACCTCCCACTACGACCCGATGCTCGCCAAGATCGTCGCCCGGGGCGCCGACCGTCGCCTCGCCCTCGCCCGCCTCGCCGGCGCGCTCGACGCCTGCCTGGTCGAGGGGCCGGTGACCAATCTCCCGTTCCTGCGTCGCCTCTGCCGGGAACCGGCGCTGGCGAGGGCGGAAATCGACACCGGCTGGCTGGACGGGGCGCTTCC
>CAYYZI010000488.1:0-2552 GCA_964475675.1 uncultured Geminicoccaceae bacterium | reverse complement strand
AAGCAGATCGACGGAGGCGGCGGCGCCAGCGGCGCGTCGTTCGCGGTCACCTCGATGGTTCCCATCATGCCGCGATTGGCATGCTCGACGATATGGCAGTGAAAGAGGGTGCGGCCGGGAAAGTCCCGCAGCGGCACCAGGAGCTCGACATCGTCGCCGGGCCGCAGATGGACCGTGTCCCGCCAAGCCCGGAAAGGCGGCGGCCGGCGATTGCGGCGGTGGATCTGGAACGGCCAGGTATGCAGGTGGAAGGGATGGTCCATGGTGCCGAAATTGCGCAGCCGCCAGAGCTCGAGATCTCCCAGCCGGGCGCGGATGTCGGCTCGTTCGTAGCGGTAGCGTCGGCCGTTGATCAGGAACATCGAAAGATCGAGCCGGCGACGCACCCGCGCCGCCGGGTCCAGTTTCGGGATCTCCGCCAGACGATCGGGCAGGGGCAGCGGCCGGGCGCCGGGGGGCGGCAGCATGCGCAACAGGAAGCGGTTCTGCAGGCGCGGTGTCGGTGCGCCCCGATTGTAGTGGCGGGCCAGCAGTTCGACCGGGCGCCCGTCCTCGAACGGGATCAGGATCTCCGCCCGCTGCGCCGGCGCCAGCAGGATCTCCTCGAGATCCACCGGACGCTCCAGGAACTGGCCGTCCAGGGCGATCAGGAACAGCGGCCGCCGATCGGAAAGAGCGAGGCGCAGATGCCGGGCATTGGCGACGTTGATCAGCCGTAGCCGCGCGCTTCCCGCCCGCATCCGCCATTCGGGCTGGTAGGCCCCGTTGACCAGCAGATAGGCCCCTTCCTTGCCCTTGTGCCAGTCGTTGACGGTGAAGCCGGCGAGTCTCTCCCCTTCGAAGGCGACGTCCCGCAGCATGAGGATCCGGTCGTCCGCTGCCGCCAGCCCCGGCATGGCATCGAGCGGGCCGCGGACGAGGATGGGGCCGGAAAGGCCGTACCACATCTGCCGAGCCACCAGCTCGTGACAGTGGGGGTGGTACCAGTAGGTGCCGGCGGTGCCGGGACCGGCGGTGAACTCGTAGGTGAAGCGCTCCCCGGGCGGGATCTGGATGTAGATGTTGTCGGCATTGCCGGTGGGCGGGATGTGCATCCCGTGAAAATGCAGATTGGTGGGGTGCGGCAGCCGGTTGACGAAATCGAGGCGCAGCGTCTCGCCCTCGGCCAGCTCGATGGCCGGACCGGGAAACCGCCCGCCATAGAGCCACATCGGGACCCGGCGACCGAGCAGGGAGACGCGATGGCTAGCCGCATCGAGCTCCATCGTGACGAGGCCGGGCTCGGCGCGGGGCCGGTCGCGACCGAGAAGCGCGCTGCCGAGCAGTCCCCCGCCTAGGAGGCCGAGCGCGGCGCGCCTTGCGAGAGCCATGCCTGTTCGCCTCCCCCGGACCCGTCCTGCTCCTGGGAGCGCCGGTCGGGCGCCCGGTGGTCGGCGTACAGGCAGCGACCGTGATCGGCAAGCACCTCGATGACCCGGCACTGCGCCACCCTGCCACCACGGCATTCGCAGACCATGCGCTCGAGCTCCTCTTTGAGCGCCAGCAGCCGGACGATACGGCTTTCGACTTCGGCGAGCCGCGCCTGGGCCACCGCATCCGCCTTCTCGCAGGGCTGATCGGGGCGGTCGACCAGATCGAGCAAGGTGCGGATGGCGTCGAGGGAAAAGCCCAGTTCCCGCGCATGGCGGATGAAGGCCAGCCGCTGCTGGCGGCTGCGATCGTAGCGCCGCTGATTGCCGGAGGTGCGCGGCGGCTCGGGCAGCAGTCCGATCTTCTCGTAGTAGCGAATGGTCTGCACCTTGGTGCCGGTGCGGCGGGCCAGTTCGCCGATCCCCAGAAATTCCTCCATCACCCCTTGAACCTCCAGTCGCTATAGGTCGCAAGTTACTCCCGAAGCGGCGATCGGCAAGGCCCACCGCGGCAGGGCGCGCCTTCGTCGTTCATGATCGACAACAGAGAGGCGGGAACAAACCCATGGCCGATGCCAGGACCACCGGCGGCGAAGCGCACCGACATGCGCACCCGGAGGAACCCGCGGCTGCCTGCTGCGGCGGCTGCAGCACCGAGCCTCTGGCCGGCACGACCGCTCCCGGTACCAGGTCCGAGCAGGTGCGCATGGCCTTCTCGGTGCGCGGTCTCGACTGCGCCGAGGAAGTGGCGGCCCTGCGGAAGGCGGTGGGTCCGCTGGTCGGCGGTGCGGAGCATCTCGCCTTCGACGTGCTTGAGGGGCGCATGCTGATCCTTGAGGGTGCCGCCGAAGTCCCGGCCGAGGAGATCCGCAGGGCGGTGGCCCGCACCGGCATGACCGCCGAACTTTACGAGGAGGGCGGCGACGGCCGGGCCGAGCGGGCCCGACGCCGCCAGATGATGCTCACGGCACTGAGCGGCGCCGCCTGGCTCGCCGGCATCCTCTACCATGTGATCGAGGCCGGCGGCTTCGGCGCCGCCCTGCGGCTGTTCGCCGGCCATGGTGCCGAGAGCCTGCCGGCCGCCGAACTCCTGTTCTACGGCGCGGCGATCGCCTTCGGCATCCGCTACGTGCTGGTCAAGGC
>CAYYZI010000487.1:0-2554 GCA_964475675.1 uncultured Geminicoccaceae bacterium | reverse complement strand
ACTGCCCGCGACATAGAGATTGTCGACGCCGTGTACCCGCCCATGGCGGTCGACTACGCCGCGCGCGGGGTCGTCGCTCATGCGGGTGGTGCCAACATGGTGGTTGGCGCCTTCGAGATCCTCCGGCCAGCTCGTATCGTCTTCGTCCACCAGCGAACGCAGGCGCCCGAGACCGAGGCGCGCGACCTCGGCCCCGAGCAGTTCGACCGCGCGGCGCACGCTGCGCTTGTCGAAGGGGGTCAACCGCCAGTCGAGTATCACCTTGGGGCGCCCGAGCGGATCGCGCTCGCTGTCGAGCAGCACCCGGCTGTCCGGATTGGGCACCGGCACCATCGCCACCTGGCAGTCGATGCGGCCGATGGGCCGCTGCCCGTACCAGACGCTCTGTGCCGCGAAGCTGGTCACCGAGCCGAGATCGCCGAGAACCGCCAGCAGATCGCTGCCGATGCCATCGAAATCGAACCCGCCCGTGATGTTTTTGCGCAGCCGCCGCAGCGCCGTCATGCCCTCGGAGCCGTATTCCTCGACCGGCACCGGCTGGAGGGCGAAGGTGACGGGGCCGATCTCCTGCTCTTCCCAGCTTTCCGGCGCGAGGATCACGAAAGGTGCGACCAGGCTCCCCCGATCGTCTTTCTGCTTGGCGTAGAACCAGGCATCGACATCCGGACCCGCCGGATGGATTTCGGCGGCGCGGAACACCGGGTGTTCGGCGAAGAAGCGCCCCACGAGGTCATGACGATTGCCCAACCCTTCGCGCTGCACGCCGTTGGAGAGGAGCAACAGCCGCGGGTTCTCGATTCCCCCGGCGGCCAGCACCAGCATCCGCGGGCGCACGGTGAAGCGCTTGCCCTCGAGGGTGGCCACGGGCACCGCGGTCACCCGGCGCGCCTCGCTGTCGACCTCGATCTCCAGCACCTCGGCGTGCAGGAGCACCCGGATGCGCTCCGCCTGCGCCATCCGCTCCCGCAGGCGGGGGGCGAACCGCACCGGGCGGATCACATGGGTGGTGTTCTCGAAGCGACGCGGATCGAGGGGCCATGGGCTGTAACCGAGCCGGTCGGCGAGCTTGCCGATGTCCCAGTCGTCCTTCTCGAAGCCGAGGAACGCGGCCGTGCGGTCGATCCAGGGCGCCATCTCCTCCTGATCGAAAGGCCAGCCGCTGTAGGGGATCCAGGGACGCGATCGATATTCGTAGGAGCGGAAAGGAAGACAATACCCGGCCCAGTGATTGGTCGTGCCACCGTAATAGCGCAGCCTGCACACATCGAGATCGAAATAGGGGAGCCCGATGTTGTCGCCTTCATAGAGCTCCTGGACCTCGGGCTCGAGCTCGAACCCGCCCGCCTCGAGCACCAGGATGTCGAGGCGGCTGTCGGCCAGTTCATGGGCGATGGTGAGCCCTGCAGCACCGCTGCCGACAATGCACAGGTCGCAATCGAACACCTGGCCGGTTTCGGCCTTGCGCAGGTCCAGGAACACTTCAAACATACCCCGATGTGTCGTCGCCCGCGCCGACTGTAGGCTCGGCAGGGCGAGCCGACAACCGCCGAGCCGCGACAGGCGATCGGGCAGGCGCAACGCTGGCCCTACGACACCTGTGCCGGGCGGTTCCGGCCCCGGAAGACGGGACTACTCCGATCGCCCGGTCGATGGTCGCGCAGGCCGTCGGCGCGACCGCGCTTTCCGGACTCCGGGGCCGGAGGTAGCATCGTCACGTCGCACGGCGAAGCTGCGCTTGCCTCGGACGGGGAGGCCCGGAAGCATGCGTATCTCGGATCTCCGGAACCTGGGACCGGTGACGGAACGACAGCTCGCGGAAGTGGGCATCGGCGATGTCGATACCCTGCGTGCGATCGGGGCGCTCGAGGCCTGGGCTCGCCTCAAGTGGCGTTTTCCTCGAGAGATCAACATCGTCGCCCTCTACGCGCTGGAAGGCGCGCTGACGAATACCCATTGGAACCGCCTGCCGCCGGCGCGCAAGGCCGAGTTGCGCCGCTTTGCCGAGCAGTGCAATACTCGTCTGCGGAGGAACTCACGGGGAGCGGCGGTCGAACGGGTTCGCGCAGTGGCAACTTGCGGAATTTCGTTACTCTCCGGCAGAGCGTAACGGCGAGTGCGCCGCCAATGCTGATGCCCCGAGCGAGAAGGTTACGTATATCTGACGTCTCATCTTCGCCGTTTCAGCATCTCCTGTCAGTGGAGGACGGTCTGTGGTGTATCGTTACGAGTTCGATAGGACACCAGCCGGTGATATGCGCCTCCGAAGAAAGAGCTACGAGCTTCTGCAAGAAGCTTTTTGCAGACTGCGAGACGAACTCGAGGTTTGGAACCGGCACGCGCGAAAGCAGGGCACAGCCGCTCCCTACGAACAGGAGGTGCAAGATCTTGAGCACATGATCAACTGGGGCGAAAAACAGCTTGCCTGCAAAGAGACGGAAGACATGGTCCATGTGCGCGGTATTTCCTTGGGGAGCCGCCGATATGCCAAGGCGGCCCTGATGTTCGTGATTCGAAAGCGCGAGGAAGAACGTGCGGAGGGAGCGCGGCAGGGCTG
>CAYYZI010000486.1:0-2563 GCA_964475675.1 uncultured Geminicoccaceae bacterium | reverse complement strand
CATCACCCCCTCACGCAGGGCGGTGGTGATGTTGTCCAGGCGCTGCACGGCGGAATCGAGCTCCACCTTGCCGATCTCGCGCGCCAGGCGGATCAGCTGGTTGCGGGTCAGCACCAGCTCGCTGACGCAGCTCATCAGCGATTCGAGAAGGGCCACCGAGACCCGCAGCGTGCTGGCTGCCGGCTTGGTGCCGGCCGCGGCCGGGCCGCGTTTGGGCTGCTTCCCGGCCGGTTCTCCACGGGCCGCCGCATCGCTCGCCATGGTGGCGGGCCGCTCCGCGGCGGCATCGGCTTCGGCCGGCTCGCCTCCTTCCGCCCGCGGAGTCTCGGACTGTCCGGGGGCTTGCGGCGACACTTCGGCCGTCCCGGCATCCTCTGGCGGCGCTTCGGTGGTTCCGGCATCCTGCGGCGACCCCTCTGCGGCTCGGGCTTCCTCTGCCGACGCTCGTGCCGGTGCCGGATCCTCGCCGGCCGGTTCGCCGGCGGCCGGCTCCGGCGCGGCTCCGGCGCCGGCCTCCTCGCCCTCGACCACCCGCACCAGCTCGGCGACCAGATCCTCGTCGCTGCCCTCGGGCTCGCGCTGGTCGTTGGCGAGCCCCTGGAGGATCAGCTTGGTGCGGTCGAGGGCCTTGAACAGCAGGGTGACGATCTCCGGAGTGACCCGCAGCGAGCCGTCGCGAACCGCTCCCATCACCGTTTCCGCGGCATGGGTCACCCGCTCGAGCCGGGCGAGGCCGAGAAAGCCGCTGGTACCCTTGATCGTGTGCATCACCCGGAAGATCTCGGCGACCCGCTCGCTGTCGTCCGGGTTCTGCTCCAGGGCCACCAGCTCCTGATCGAGCCGGGTGACACCCTCCTCGCATTCGGCGAGGAACTCGACGAGAATGTCGTCCATCGTGATCACTGCCGCCCGTTGCGATACTCGGCCAGACTGATGACTTCGCCCCGCGGCAGGAACGCCGCCAGGAGGTCCCGCTGTGGGGTCTCCTGCTGCCGGCCGGGTTCCGTCGGTGCCACCGCCGGCGTCGGCGCACGGCCGGCTTCGCCGGTGACCGGTGCCAGGAGGGAGAGAACGCGGCGAATGAGATGCATCGTGCCAGATCTCCTCTTGCTGCCCCTGCAGCCATCGGCGATCCTGCCACCCACCCGTTATTTTTCGGTTAACGCCGTCCCGCCCCGATTGCGCCAGCACCGGCGCCGTTCCCGCGGGGCGGGGATGGTCACGGCCCGGAGGCTGGACTAGATAGGCTTGAGCGGCGCGCCGACCGGCATTGCCGGCGACCGCCACCGCCCGGCCCGCGGCCTCTTCCCGTACAGCCGAAACGAAGGAACAGCATGGCCTCGTACCAGTACATCTTCGTGATGAACGACCTGTCGAAGAGCTTTCCCGGCGGCAGGAAGATCCTCGAGAACGTGACCCTGGCCTTCCTGCCCGGCGCCAAGATCGGCGTGCTCGGCGTCAACGGCGCCGGCAAGTCGACATTGCTGCGGATCATGGCCGGGATCGACCGCGAGTTCACCGGCGAGGCCCGGGCCGCCGAAGGGGTGCGGGTGGGCCTTCTGGAACAGGAGCCGCAGCTCGATCCGGACAAGGACGTGCTCGGCAACGTCACCGAGGGGGTGGCCGAGATCCGCGCTCTGCTCGACCGCTTCAACGAGGTCTCCATGCAGTTCGGCGAGCCGCTCGAGGAGGCCGAGATGGAGGCGCTGATGGCCGAGCAGGCGGCCCTCCAGGAACGGCTCGATGCGGTCAATGGCTGGGAGATCGACCGCACCGTGGAGATGGCCATGGACGCCCTCCGCTGTCCGCCGCCGGAGGCCGATGTGACCACCCTTTCGGGCGGCGAACGGCGTCGCGTGGCGCTCTGCCGGCTGCTGCTGTCGCAGCCCGACCTGCTGCTGCTCGACGAGCCCACCAACCATCTCGACGCCGAGAGTGTCGCCTGGCTGGAGCGCTTTCTGGCCGAATATCGCGGTACCGTGGTGGCGGTCACCCACGACCGCTACTTCCTCGACAATGTCGCCGGCTGGATCCTCGAACTCGATCGCGGCCGGGCCCGGCCCTTCGAGGGCAACTATTCGGCCTGGCTCGAAAACAAGCGCCGCCGCCTCGCCCAGGAGGAGCGCGAGGAAAAGGCCCGCCAGCGGGTCCTGGCACGCGAGGCGGAGTGGATCGCGGCCTCGCCACGCGCCCGCCAGGCCAAGGCCAAGGCGCGCATCACCGCCTACGAGCAGCTCCTGCGCGAGGCCCGGGAAAGGCCGCCCACCAACGCCCAGATCATCATCCCGCCGGGACCGCGTCTCGGCGATCTGGTGGTCGAGGCCAGGGGGGTGCGCAAAGGCTACGGCGACCGTCTGCTCATCGACGGGCTCGAATTCAGCCTGCCGCCGGGCGGCATCGTCGGCGTGATCGGTCCCAACGGCGCCGGCAAGACCACCCTGTTTCGCATGATCGTCGGGCAGGAGCAGCCGGATGCCGGCACCATCCGCATCGGCGACACCGTGCGCGCCGTCGAGGTCGACCACTCCCGCGTCGCCCACGATCCCGACAGGACGGTCTGGGA
>CAYYZI010000485.1:0-2567 GCA_964475675.1 uncultured Geminicoccaceae bacterium | reverse complement strand
CGGATGGTCTGTTCCAGTGCGGCATCGAGGGTCACCCCGTCGCGCAGGCGCACGAACAGCACCACCCGCTGATCACCCTCCCATTCCTGCCCCACGCAGACCGCCTCCAGCACCTCGGGGATCTGCTCCACCTGCCGGTAGATCTCGGCGGTGCCGATGCGCACTCCGCCGGGATTGAGGGTGGCATCCGAGCGGCCGTAGATGACGACCCCGTCGTGCTCGGTGATCTCCGCCCAGTCGCCATGGCACCAGACCCCGGGAAAGCGCTCGAAATAGGCGGCGCGGTAGCGGCTGCCGTCGGGATCGTTCCAGAAACCGACCGGCATGGAAGGAAACGGTTTGGTGCAGACGAGTTCGCCCTTCTGTCCGCGCACGGGCCGGCCGGCATCGTCGAACACCTCGACCGCCATGCCCAGACCACGCATCTGGATCTCGCCCCGCCAGACCGGACCGGCGGGATTGCCGAGCACGAAGCAGGAGACGATGTCGGTGCCCCCCGAGATCGAGGCCAGATGCAGATCCTCCTTGATGTCCGCATAGACGTAATCGAAGCTTTCGGGCAGCAGCGGCGAGCCGGTCGAGAGCACCGCCCGGAGTGCCGACAGATCGTGGGTTTGGCGGGGTGCGAGACCGGCCTTCTTGATGGCGTCGATGTACTTGGCGCCGGTGCCGAAATATTCGAGTCGCTCCTTCTCGGCCATGTCCCACAGCACCGCCGGCGAGGGATGGAAGGGCGAGCCGTCGTAGAGGAGGATGGTGGCCTCGCTGGCCAGGGCCGAGACCAGCCAGTTCCACATCATCCAGCCGCAGGTGGTGAAGTAGAAGAGCTTCTGGCCGGGGCGGATATCGGTGTGCAGCCGATGTTCCTTGAGATGCTGCAGGAGCGTGCCGCCGGCGCCGTGGACGATGGCCTTGGGTTTGCCCGTGGTGCCCGAGGAATAGAGGATGTAGAGGGGATGATCGAAAGGAAGCTGGGCGAAGGCGAGGGGCGGCGGATCCCCGGCCAGATAGTCCTCGAAGGGCAGTGCCTTGCCGATGCGGCCGAGATCGGCGGTCGGATCGAGAAAACGGTACACCAGCGTGCGCCGCAGGCCGGGCAGGCCCTCGGTGATCGCCGCCACCTTGTCGCGGATATCCAGCGCCTTGCCGTTGTAGCGGTAGCCGTCGACGGTCAGCAGCAGCGCGGGTTCGATCTGGCCGAAGCGGTCGAGCACGGCGGAGACGCCGAATTCGGGGCTGCAGGACGACCAGACGGCTCCCAGCGAGGTCGCCGCCAGCATGCCGATCACCGTCTCCGGGATGTTGGGCATGTAGGCCGCCACCCGATCGCCGGCACCGATGCCGTCGGCCTTCATGGCGGCCGCCAGCGCTGCCACCTTGCGCCGCAGCCCGCTCCAGCTCAGCTCCTCGCGCCGGCCGTCCTCGCCATGGAAGATGATGGCCGGGCCATCACCGTCACGGCGCAGCAGGTTTTCGGCGAAGTTGAGTTCGGCACCGAGAAACCAGCGCGCGCCCGGCATCGCATCGCCATTGTCGAGCACAGCGTGTGCCCGCCGGCTCGCCCGCACCTCGAAACGGTCCCAGAGCTCCGCCCAGAAGCCGGCACGATCCTCGATCGACCACTGCCAGAGCCGGCGCACGGCATCCGTACCGTCGAAGCCGCGATCGACGGCGAGCCGCATGATCTGGGTTGCTGCCGCACGCTCCGGATCGGGCTGCCAGAGGGGTCTGTCCATGATGCGTCCTCGCTGGGATCACGGGATGGCGGCGGAGGGCGCCGCTTTGCCGGATACATAGTGCGGCAATCGGCTTGGCGCAAAGCGCGGTTGCCATGGTGGAGCCCGGCCCCGGATCGGTCTAGGCTGTGTGGCGAGATCGTACAGCGGGAGGAGAAGGAATGCGCGCCTGGTGGCTGGTCGTGCTGCTGGTCCTCGGGGCCTGTACCGGCATCGCGCCGGAAAAGCTGGAGCCACCGGAAGTGCGTCTGGTGGATCTCGCTCCCGCCGAGCTCGGGCTGCTCGAACAGAAGCTGGAAGCCAGGCTGCGGATCCTCAATCCGAACCCCGTCGCGCTCGCGGCCCGGGGCCTGCGGTTCGATCTGGAGACCGAGGGCAGCCATCTCGGACGCGGCGTCAGCAATGCGCGTTTCACGGTGCCGGCGCTGGGCGAGAAGGAGGTCACGGTGCCGCTCTACGTGTCGACGGCGACCTTGGTGGAAAAGGTTCTGGAGCTCGCGAGCGGGCAGGGGATAACCTACCGGCTGACGGGCGATATCCTGCTGGCGCGCGGGGCGGGCGGCACCACGGCTTTGCCGTTCGCAAGCGAGGCGGCGCTGCGGCTGCCGCGGCTGCCGGGCGCATCCTGAAAGCTCCGGGGGAGGGTGATGAGCGAGGCCATCGGCAGTTTCGACTATGTGATCGTGGGTGCCGGCTCGGCCGGTTGCGTGCTGGCCAACCGGCTGTCCGCCGATCCGGGCAAGCGGGTATTGCTGCTCGAGGCCGGCGGCAAGGACAACTATATCTGGATCCACATCCCGATCGGCTACCTCTACACCCAGAACAACCCGC
>CAYYZI010000484.1:0-2569 GCA_964475675.1 uncultured Geminicoccaceae bacterium | reverse complement strand
ACCTTGGCGGTGGTCGGCGAGTCGGGTTGCGGCAAGTCCACGCTCGCCCGCATGGTCACCATGATCGAGACCCCGACGTCGGGCGAACTGGTGATCGACGGTACGCCCGTGGCGACGGCCGGACGGGAGGCGCGACGGCGCTTGCGACGGAGCGTGCAGATCGTCTTCCAGGATCCCTTCGGCTCGCTCAATCCGCGCCAGAAGATCGAAACCATTCTCGCCGAGCCGCTGGTGATCAACACCTCCATGACCGCCCGTCAGCGCCGCGAGGCGGTGGCGGCGATGATGCGCAAGGTGGGATTGCGGCCGGAGCTGGCGCGGCGCTATCCGCACATGTTCTCCGGCGGCCAGCGCCAGCGCATCGCCGTCGCCCGGGCGCTGATGCTGGGGCCCAAGGTGGTGGTGCTGGACGAGCCGGTCTCGGCCCTCGATCTGTCGATCCAGGCCCAGGTACTGAATCTGCTCGAGGATCTGCAGGCGGAACTGCGGTTGGCCTATCTCTTCATCAGCCACGATCTGTCGGTGGTCCGCTACATCGCCGACGAGATCATGGTCATGTATCTGGGGCGGCCGGCCGAGCAGGGACCGCGTGAGGCGCTGTTTACGGCTCCCCTCCATCCCTATACGCGGGCACTGCTGGCAGCCACGCCGGTGGCCGACCCGAGGCGCCGGCGGCAGCGTGATCGGACGGGCCTCAAGGGCGAGACGCCCTCGCCGATCGATCCGCCTTCGGGCTGCGCCTTCCATCCCCGCTGCCCGCTCGCCAACGAGCGTTGCCGACGCGAGCGCCCGGAGCCGCGTCGCCACGACCAGCGGCTCGTCGCCTGCCATGCCGTGGAGGAAGGCCGCAGCGGATGACCCGCGGGAGGGTCGCTGCGCTCAGCGCTCCTTCTTGAAGATGCGATCGCCCAGCTCGTCGATGATCTGCTGGCCCTTGCGCACCGCGAAGCTTGCCGCGGCCTCGGCGCTGGCATGGGTGTCGGCGCGAATGAAGCGATGCTCCTTGCGCCCTTCCGGCGTGTCCTTGGTGATGATGCCGGCGGTCAGATACTGGCCGCCCTGGGCCATCGGTGTGGGCGTGATGCTGTAGCCCTGATATTCGACGCTTTCCGCTCTGGGCGCTGCCGCTTCGCCGCTGCCCAGCAGACGCTTGAACAAGTCACCGAACCCCAACGTGACCCTCCTCTTTGCTCTCAGGGACTTACCGCAGGAGGTAGGTTTCTTGCCTGTTCGATCCAGCGGGCGATGGTCTTTCGCGCCGGCAGCGCCCGCGTCACCCGCCCCTCCCCGTTGACCTTCATCATGCGACTCTCGAGATCGGCTGCCTGCTCGCCGCGCAGCTGGCGCACGGTACGGACGCCCACCGCCTCCAGCAGTTCCGCGTATTGGCGGCCGATTCCCTTGATCCGCATGAAATCGGCCATCACCACCCATTTCGCCAGCCGCCCCTCCTCGATGCCGGTGCGCCGGGCCAGTTCCCGCCGCCGCTGACGGCTGCCGCCGGCGCGCAGCAGGTCCGCCGTGCTGGAAATTCCGGCATCTCTCAGCTTGGCTCCGTAACCGCGACCGATTCCCTCGATATGCTCGACAGGATATGGCATATCCGCCCTTCTCCGGCCCTGCTCGTATGGCGGCGGGACCGCGCTTTTCCTCCCTGGGCGGCTACTGTGCGTAAGCCGGCGTCTCGTGGCAAGCCTTTCGGCGGCCCCGCCCGGCGCCGGGGAACAGCGGGGAGAAAGCGGGCGACAGCACCGGCGATGCGGGCTAGCCTTGCCGCCGACAGGGAGAAGGGCACACCATGCATACCGTGCTGATCACCGGGGCGGCGGGCAATGTCGGCGGCTGGCTGCGACGGCTGTTGCGCGGCGTCTATCCCCGGCTGCTGCTGAGCGATCGCCGGCCGCCGGCCGATCTCGGTCCCGGGGAGGAATTCCGCGCCGCCGATCTCGCCGATCTCGAGGCGGTGATGGCCGCCCTCGAAGGGGTGGACGGTGTCGTCCATCTGGGCGGCCATGCGGTGGAGGGAGCCTGGCCGGAGATCCTCGAGGCCAACATCATCGGCTGCTACCATCTGTTCGAGGCGGCGCGGCGCCAGGGCGTGAAACGCGTCGTCTTCGCCTCCTCCAACCATGCCGTCGGCTTCTATCCGCGGCATCGCCGCATCGGCGTCGACCACCGCGTCCGCCCCGACAGCCGCTACGGTGTTTCCAAGGCCTTCGGCGAGGCGCTCGGATCCCTCTACGCCGACAAGTACGGTCTTCGGGTGATGAGCATCCGCATCGGCAATGTCGCGGAAAAACCGGTCGACCATCGCCGGCTGTCGATCTGGATCCATCCCGAGGATCTGGCACAGCTCGTGCGCATCGGCCTCGAACACCCCGAGCTGCACAACGCGGTGGTGTTCGGTGCCTCGGACAACGAGCGCTCCTGGTGGGACGACGAGACCGCCCGGCGACTCGGCTACCGGCCCCGTCATCGCGCCGAGGATCATGCGGCCGAGGCCCTCGCGGCCCAGACCGGGCTCCCTCCGGACCCGATCGGCGACCGGTTCGAGGGCGGTGGCTTCTGC
>CAYYZI010000483.1:0-2601 GCA_964475675.1 uncultured Geminicoccaceae bacterium | reverse complement strand
TGGCAACTTCATAGCCGCTCTAAGTGGTGGAGTTATGGCTCCTATTGGACAGAAGTTCAGCCGCTTCACCGTGCAGATCGAGAACGGGGTCCTGCAGGCCACCGCCTGGGGCGAGCCGCTCGATCCCGAGCGCCATGCGCCGGCAGTGGAACCCAAGGGCGCCACCTTTACCGATCTCAGACTGGAACGTGAGGGCAACGGCCGCTGGCTGGCCCAGTGCGTGGTGGATGTCTGACCGACCTTCAGAGGCCGGACCATGGATCTCGGGCGCCTGACCAGGGTCGACGAGACCTGCTGGAAGATCGAGCCGGAAGGGCGGATGCGGGTTCCCGCCGTGATCTTCGCCGATCGCGAACTGGTCGCGGCGATGGACGAGAAGGTCCGCGAGCAGCTCTGCAACGTCGCCTGCCTGCCGGGCATCGTCGAGGCCGCCTATGCCATGCCCGACGCCCATTGGGGCTACGGTTTCCCGATCGGTGGTGTGGCCGCCTTCGATGCCGAGCAGGGCGGTGTGATCTCGGCCGGCGGCGTCGGCTTCGACATCTCCTGCGGCGTGCGTACCATGCTCACCGGCCTGCGGCGCGCCGATATCGCGCCGATCGCGCGGGAGCTCGCCGATGCCCTGTTCCGGACGGTGCCGGCGGGCCTCGGCCGGCGTGGCAAGATCCGGCTCACCGATAGCGAACTGGAGGCGATGCTCGCCGGCGGTGCGGTCTGGGCGGTGGCCCAGGGCTGGGGCGAGCTCGAGGACCTGGAGCGCATCGAGGAGGGCGGCTGTGCTGCCGATGCCGATCCCCGTGCGGTCTCCCCCCGCGCCCGCGAACGGCAGCGGGCGGAGATGGGTACCCTCGGCTCCGGCAATCATTATCTCGAGGTCCAGGAGGTGGCCGAGATCGCCGACCCGGAGACGGCCCGGGGCTATGGGCTCGTGCGGGGCGAGGTGGTGGTCACCATCCATTGCGGCTCGCGCGGGCTCGGCCATCAGATCGGTACCGAATATCTGCGCGAGATGGTGATCGCCGCCGGCGCCGCGGGCATCGCCCTGCCCGATCGCGAGCTCGCCTGCGCGCCGATCCGCTCGCCGGTGGGCCAGCGCTATCTCGGCGCCATGCGCGCCGCGATCAATTGCGCGCTTGCCAACCGCCAGATCATCGGCCATCTCGCGCGGCAGGTGTTCGAACGCTTCTTTCCCGGGAACCGCCTGCGGCTGCTCTACGACGTCTCGCACAACACCTGCAAAAGGGAACGCCACCGCGTGGCCGATCGCTGGCTCGACCTCTACGTCCATCGCAAGGGTGCCACCCGCGCCCTGCCGCCGGGCGATCCGGCCCTGCCCGAGCCGTTGCGCCCGTTCGGCCAGCCGGTCCTGATCGGCGGCAGCATGGGCACCGGTTCCTGGGTGCTGGCCGGCAGCCGGCCCGACGGGCCGCGCGCCTTCGCCTCCGCCGTCCACGGCGCCGGTCGCGCGCTGAGCCGTCACCAGGCCAAGAAGCGCTGGCGCGGCGAGGAGATCGTCGCCCGACTGGCGAAGGCCGGCGTGGAGGTGCGCAGTGTCTCGATGCGAGGTGTCGCCGAGGAAGCACCGGATGCCTACAAGAACATCGATGCGGTGGTGAACGCGGCACATCACGCTGGGCTGGCCCGCAAGGTCGCCCGCCTCAGGCCGCTGATCGTCATCAAGGGATAACATCAGCCTACGGGGAAGACCATGGACAAGCCTCTCGAGATTCGTTTCCACGACGTTCCGCACTCCGACTTCATCGAGGCGCGGATTCGCGAGAAAGTCGAGGAACTCGAGAAGTATTTCGATCACATCTCGAGCGTGCGCGTGGTGGTCGACAAGGAGAGCAAGCGGCACAACAAGGGCAACTTCTACCGCATCCGGCTGTTCATCCACGTCCCGGGCAAGGAGATCGTGGTCAACCACAACCAGCGCGACGACCCGGCCCGGGAGGACTTCCGCTTCGCCCTGCGCGAGGCGTTCGACGCCGCCTATCGCGAGCTCAAGGAGCACAAGGAGAAGATCCGCGGCGAGATGAAGGCCCATGTCGAGCCGCCCCAAGGACGGGTGATCAAGCTGTTCAAGGATCAGGGCTACGGCTTCATCGAGCTGACCGACGGCCAGGAGATCTACTTCCATCGCAATGCGGTGGTGAACGGCGATTTCGACAAGCTCGAGGTGGGTGCGCGGGTGCGGGTGCACATCGCCGAGGGCGAGAGCCCCTTCGGCCCCCAGGCCAGCACCGTGCACGTGCTGGATTGACGATCCGGCGGGGGATCGGAGCTTGAGCGCCGGATCGGGCAGCGGGCTGCGCCGGCGCGTCGATCAGGCGCTGGGCAGAACGGATGCCGATCTGGTGATCCGCGACTGCCGCCTGCTGGATACCGCCACCGGCAGCCTGCGACGTACCGATATCGCGGTCTGCGAGGATGTGGTGGTCGCCCTCGGCGAAGGTCTCCGCGGCGCGCGGGTGATCGAGGCCGGAGGGCGCTTTGCCGTGCCCGGCTTCATCGACACCCATGTCCATGTGGAAAGCTCCATGGTCACCCCCGACGCCTTCGAGCGCGGGGTACTGCCGAGGGGCACCACCACCGCCATCT
>CAYYZI010000482.1:0-2607 GCA_964475675.1 uncultured Geminicoccaceae bacterium | reverse complement strand
ACCCGCACCTTCTGGCCGGGGCGCAGACGCTCGTTGCCGCGCACCACGACGAGCTCGCCGGGCTCGAGGCCGCCGGTGACGATGAAGCGATCGCCGAGGGTGCCGCCGGTCTCGATGCTGCGCGGCTGGGCGGTGTCCGCTTCGACCACGAACACCGTCTGCCGGCCGCGCATCACGGTGACCGCATCCTTGGCCACGGTGACCACCCGGTCGGTGCCGCCGATCGGCACCTCGAGGCGGATCGACTGGCCGACGGCGGTGATCCCGGGTGGCGGGCCTTCGAGAAAGGCGAAGCGTGCGGCACGGGTGCGGGTCAGCGGGTTCTCCACCGGCACCACTGCCCGCAGCAGCGCACGCACCTGCCGGTCGCCGAGACGCAGCTCGACCTCGCTGCCCGGCGCCAGCCCGGCCAGACGTTCGGCGGCGATGTCGGCCTCGATTTCGAGATCGGTATTGTCGACCATGTCGATGACCGGCTCGCCGACCTGCACGTATTTGCCCGGGCTGACCCGCTTTCGCGTCACCACCCCGGCATAGGGTGCGCGGATGGTGGCATCGGCCAGATCGGCCTCGCGGAAGCGCAGGATCACCCGGGCCCGCTCGCGGCGGGCACGGGCGGTCTCGAGGCGGGTGGCGGCGATCTCCACCTCCTTGCGCTTGTCCTCGAAGCGGGCCCGGGAGAACGCCGCCGATCCCTTGAGCCGTTCGAGGCGAAGCTTCTCCTGGCTGCGCAGCTCGAGATTGCGCGAGGCCTCGGCCACCTCCGATTCGGCCATCGCCAGTTCGGTGCGCGCCAGCTCGACCTCGAGCGCGAGGCGCACGGTATCCAGGTGGACCACCGGCTGGCCTCGCTCGACCCGCTGTCCGACCTTGACCGGTACGCTCGCCACCGGCGCCGAAACCCGGCTGGCGACTTCCCCCTGGCGGCGGGCGACGACACGCCCCAGCAGGGTCTCGACCCGCTGCATGGTCTCGAGCCGCACCGGCTCGACGCGCACACCGGGCACCCCCTGGGCGAGAGCCTGGGAGGCCGCTGTCAGGACGGCCAGGGTCAGGAGAAACAGCCTCGCTCGCATGCCCATGGTACCACTGCCGAACCGCGCCAGCCCGAAGGAGCCGTCGCTACCGACGAAACCTAGGCGCGCCGGCGGCCTTTGTCGATGTGCCGGGAGGAGGTCGCATTCACCGTTTCTTTACCCTTGCCATGCTGTTCTCGGGGAACGGAGGCCCCGGAGGAGCGGAACGGGAGATGGCGGCGGAGGTGATCTACGAGTTCCAGGTCATCGGCGCGTGCGTGCGGGTGACCGCGATCTCCAGTGAAAGCCTGACCGAGGTGACGGTGCTGGCGCCGGCCTCGACCGCCCGCCATGACCTGCTGCGTCTGGCCGAACGCAAGCTGCGCGCCGCCGAAGCGCGGGCCGACGCCGACCAGCCGAAAGACACCACATCACACGGGCTTCTGGTCTGAGCGGCAGCCGCAGGCCTGCGACAGATGGTTGACCGGCAACCCCGGAACGGGCAACCCTGTGTATGCCCCGCCATGTCGGCCGCGCACGGGCGGCCCGGAGAAGCCGAGCGATGTCGCCCCAGGATGTGGATGCACAGGCCGAATCCCTGCTGGCGGCGGTCGGCGAGGCGACCTCGCGGGTCGGCACGACGACGCTGGCGGCGCTGTCGGTCTGGGCGTTCGTGATCATCGCCGCCTTCTCGATCGACCATCGCGACCTGCTGCTGGGGACGAAGCTCGAACTGCCGCTTCTTCAGGTGGGCGTCGATCTCGTCTGGTTCGTGGCGCTGGCGCCGCTTCTCTGCGTCGCCCTGCACGGGCATATGCTGGTCCAGCTCGAGCGGCTGTCGCGTCGCCTCGATGCCTTCGAGCAGGTTCTCTCGCGCATGCGCTGGCCACGGGTGCGGGAGCGAATCCGCCTGCAACTGCCCTCGCTGTTCTTCGTCGAGTGGCGGGCCGGGACATGGCACAGCGCCCGGTTTCGCGCCGTGGTCGGTCTCGTCGTTCCGCTGCTCTATGTCGTCTTTCCGCTGTTCGCGCTGTTCACGGTCCAGTACCGCTATCTTCCCGCACAGGATGCATGGATGAGCGGCTGGCACGCCCTGCTGGTGGCGGCCGATCTCCTGCTGCTGTGGACGGTCTGGCCGCGCCTGCGGGCGTGCAATGGCCGCTGGATATCGGGTCTGCGCTGGCGCGATTTGGCAACATTGCCGGCCACCCTGATCATTGCACTCTGGAGCCTCGCGCTGCTGCTCGACCAGTGGTGCCTCGCGGATCGGCTATGCTTTCGCTTCAGCCGGCTCCAGCTCGCCGGCGAGATCCTCATGCAGCGCGAGCCCGCTCCCGCGGTGCTCGCAGCGCTGGCGGCCAAGGCTGAAACGCCGGATGAGAGGCAGAAGCTGATTCGCGAAGCCTATGGCGATCCGGCACTGGCCACGCCCGTCGATCTTTCGAGGCGCATGCTGCGCCGCGCCGACTTCAGCGAGGCCGTCTTGTTGTTCGCCAATCTTCGCGGCGCCGACCTGCGCGGCGCGTACCTCTCGAACGCAGACCTTTTGGAGGCCGATTTATGGGAGGCGCAGCTTCAGGGCGCCTCTCTC
>CAYYZI010000481.1:0-2609 GCA_964475675.1 uncultured Geminicoccaceae bacterium | reverse complement strand
GTATGGGAAGCTCCGGTCATGAAGGCGGGCGGCTCCTCCATGGTGAAGGCCGTGCAGCAGAGGGGGATCGGCAGCGCCGCCGCGATCTCCGCGAAGGCCAGCAGCACGGCCACCGCGCTGGCATTGTCGTCGGCTCCGGGACTGCCCGGTACGCTGTCGTAATGGGCGCCCAGGAGCCAGCAGCCGGACGAGGATCGGGCAGCGGCGTTGCGGCCGATGAGGTTGGCGACCTCGCGGCCGCGGAAATCGTAGCTCTGGCGCTCGACCTCGAGACCGGCTGCCTCGAGCGACGCGCGGACATGCGCCTCGGCGCGATCCAGTGCATCGCCGAGGAAGGGTGCGCGCGGACCGATCTCCACGCTCAGCACCTCGACATGGCGGCGCAGGCGGGTTTCGAGATCGGCGGTACCATCGGTCACCGGATGCTTCCCGGTCCCCAGATGTCGGACAGGCTATGGCCGAGCGGGAAGGGATCGCGCGGGTCGAGGCCGATTTCCTCGCGCGAGAAGATCCAGCCGCGGCCGGTGATGCGGGGCAGCACCGCCGGCCTGCCCATGATCTCGGTGATCCCGGCGATCTCCGCCTCGAAGCGGGTGCCGATGGTCGAGCGGAAAAGGATTCGTTCGCCGGGGCCGATCTCGCCGCGGGCAGCCATCAGGGCCAGACGCGCCGAGGAGCCGGTACCGCAGGGCGAACGGTCGAGCCGTCCGGGCGGCATCACCGTGGCATTGCGCGGGCCCTCGGAATCGCGCCCGCACCACATGAGATAGGCGAGGCCGCGGATGCCCGGCCGCTCGGGATGTTCGGGCACGATCTGTCGCCGTGCGGCGGCCAGCACCCGCATGCCGGTTTCGACCAGCGCCCGCGCCGCCCCGGGGGCGATGGGAAGACCCAGCGGTTCCGGGTCGGCCAACGCGTAGAACACCCCGCCAAAGGCGATATCGAGGGTTACCCGGCCGATTCCCGGAACCTCGACGGCGACATCCCGGGCCTCGAGGAAGCTCGCCGGCATGTCGAGGGTGACCGAAAGACAGCTTCCCTCGCCACACAGCGCCCGCGCATGCACGAGGCCAGCGGCGGTGTCCAGCGTCACCAGCGTCTCCGGCTCGCGCATCGCCACCATGCCGGTCTCCAGGAGTGCGGTGGTGACGCAGATGGCGTTGGAACCGGACATGGCGTGGCACTGGTCGGGCTGCATGACGAGGAAGCCGGCATCGGCTCCCGCTTGCGAGGGGGGCAGCAGCAGATTCACCGACATGTTGGGCCCGCCCCGTGGCTCCAGCAGGCAGAAGCGCCGCAGGCTGTCGTCCTCTTCGTTGAGATGGCGGAGCTTCGCCAGCATGCTGTCTCCCGGAACGTCGATCAGGCCGCCGGTGAGCACCTTGCCGATCTCGCCCTCGGCATGGACACCGAGGAGACTGAGGCAACGTTTCCAGCGCATCGGCGGTTTCCTTTCCCCTGTCTGGCAGCCGCTCCCTCGCCTTGCCGGGTCGTTTCCCGCGGATTAGGAGGATGGCCGTCCTTCTCTGGTCCCGGAAATGGAGCGGCTGTTGCCCCGGATCACCTTCGCCACCGTCGTCAAGCTCCTGATCGCCTCGTTCCTGGTCGGCCTGCTGCTCGCACTCTTCGACATCACCCCGCGCGAGGTGATGGCCTGGGGCCGGGAGCTGATCCGCGACATCGTCGCCGATTTCTGGGGCTGGGTGAGCTGGGCCCTTTCCTATGTTCTGCTCGGCGCGGTGGTGGTACTCCCGGTCTGGGCCGTGTTCTATCTCCTCAAGGCGTTGCGCCGGCGCTCCTGAAGCCGGCTCACCGCGCGACCAGGTTGCCGAGCCAGTCGAGAAGCTGGGCGAGGCCGCTTTCCTCCCGTTCGCTGCCGCCTGCTCGGGTCGCCGGTGCCGTCGCTGCCGCCGCCACCTCGCGTTCGGCGGGGATGCTCCGCATGATGTCGCGCCAGATGCGGGCCGGCAAGCCGCCACCGGTGAGCCCCTTCACCGGTCGATCATCGTCGCGCCCCACCCAGACGGCGATCAGATGCCGGCCGGAGAACCCCACGAACCAGCCGTCGCGCCCGTTCTGGGTGGTGCCGGTCTTGCCGAACACGATGCGATCCTCGAGGCGCGCGTTCCTGCCCGTGCCGTCTTCCACCGCCGCCCGCAGCAGGCGGCGCATGGAGGCCGCGACTTGTGGCGAGAGGACGCGGATTTCGGTCGGCACATGGCGGTAGAGCACACCGCCGCCGGTATCCGCCACCCGCGAGACGGCGAAGGGCGGCCGGCGGATGCCGCCGGTGAGGAAGGGCAGATAGGCCGAAGCCAGCTCGAAGGGGCTGAGCTCGGAAGTGCCCAGCGCCAGCGAGGGAACCGCACGCAGTTGGCTGGCGATGCCCATCCGGCGGGCCAGTGTCGCCACCTTCTCGGGGCCGATCTCGTAGGCGAGGCGCACCGCCACGCTGTTCACGGAATTGGCGAAGGCCCGCTCCAGGGTGATGCGGCCATAATAGCGCCCGCCGGCATTGCGCGGCCGCCAGTCGCCGATCGCGAAGGGCCGGTCGTCGATCACGCTCGGCGGGCCGTAGCCGCGGGCGAAGGCGGCCGCATAGACGAAGG
>CAYYZI010000480.1:0-2613 GCA_964475675.1 uncultured Geminicoccaceae bacterium | reverse complement strand
GAAGCGGTCCTGTCCGAGCTGTTCCGCGAGGAGCGGCCGCAGAGCCTGCTCGATATCGGCACCGGTACGGGCCACATCCTGCGGGTCCTGGCCAGCCATGTCGGCAATGCGGTGGGGGTCGACATCTCCCACGACATGCTCAAGGTGGCCCGCGCCCAGCTCGATCGGCGCGAGCTCAGGAACTGCCATGTCCGCCATGCCGACATGTACCGGCTGCCCTTCGCCGATGCGAGCTTCGCCGCCGTCACCTTCCACCAGGTGCTGCATTTCGCCGACGATCCGCTGGCCGCGCTCGGCGAGGCGGTGCGGGTGCTGCGTCCCGGCGGCCGGCTGATCGTGGTCGATCTCCTGCAGCACGATCAGGAATGGCTGCGCACCGAACGCCATCATCGCCGCCTCGGCTTCAACGAGACCGAAATGGCCAACTGGTTCCGCGAACTCGGCCTGACGCCGGAAACGCCCCGCCAGCTTCCCGGAAATCAGCTCACCGTGGTCGTCTGGACCGCCCGCAAATCGGCCGCGGCCCGCGGCGGCGAGCTGCAGCAGAAGGAGAGGCGCGCCGCATGAACCCGCCACCGCAGCCCCATCCCCGCCCGTCGGCCTGGAGCTACGATGCGCCGCTGCCGCCGGTGCGGCTCTCCATCGAGTGCTTTCCGCCGCGCGGCGAGGAGGCGAAACAGCGCTTCTGGCGGAGCCTCGGCAGTCTCGCCGGCATCGAGCCCGCCTTTCTGTCGATCACCTGCGGTGCCGGCGGTAGCGCCCGCGAGGGCACCTTTCCCCTGGTCCAGGAGATCCGCCGCCGCTTCGGCCTGGAGGTTGCCGCCCATCTGACCTGCGCCGGCTACAGCCGTACCGAGGTCGACGAGTTGGCCCGCGCCTACTGGCAGTCCGGCGTCCGCCACATCGTGGCGCTGCGCGGCGATCCGCCCCAGGGTGCGGAGCGTTACGAGCCGCGTCCGGACGGCTATGCCTATGCCGCGGATCTGGTCGCCGGTCTCAGAAAGATCGCCGATTTCGAGATCTCGGTGGCGGGCTATCCCGAGACCCATCCCGAAGCACCGAGCCCGGCCTTCGATCTCGACAATGTGCGGCGCAAGGTCGATGCCGGCGCCCGCCGGATCATCGGCCAGTACTGCTTCGATACCGAGAAGGTGCTGCGCTACCGCGACGCGCTGCAGCGTGCCGGCGTCACCGTGCCCTTCGTGCCCGGCATCATGCCGATCCAGAATTTCGCCCAGATCAAACGCTTCAGCCAGCGCTGCGGGGCCTCCATCCCGCTCTGGCTGGAACGCCTGTTCTGCGGCGTGCCGGCGGATTCGCCGCTGCACGCGATGATCGCCGCCAGCATCGCCGCCGAGCAATGCCGGCGCCTGGTTGCCGAGGGCTTCGATCATCTCCACATCTACGCCCTCAACCGGGCGGCCCTGACCCTGGCCGTCTGCCGCCTGCTGGGCGGTGCCAGCGTGCTTTCCGCGGCCGCCTGAGCGGCAGCCGCTTCCCATCCGAGAGGACCCGAATGGCGGATTTCCTCGCCTGTCTGCGTGAACGCGTGCTGCTCCTCGACGGAGCGATGGGCACCCAGATCCAGGCTCGCAATCCCACCCTCGAGGATTTCGGCGGACAGGAAAACTGTTCCGAGATCCTCAATCTCACCCGGCCCGATCTGGTACGCGACATCCACGCGGCATATCTGGCTGCCGGCGCCGATGCGGTGGAGACCAACAGTTTCGGCGGCTCGCCCCTGACCCTGGCCGAATTCGATCTCGGCGCGCGCGCCTTCGAGATCAACCGCATCGCCGCCGAACTCGCCCGGGACGCGGTGGCGGCGGCCAGCGAGCCCGGCCGCCCCCGCTTCGTCGTCGGCTCCATGGGTCCCGGCACCAAGCTGCCGAGCCTCGGCCATGTCGGCTACCGCGAACTTGAGGAGGCCTATGCGGTGCAGGCGGCCGGGCTGCTGGCCGGTGGCGTCGACGCGCTGCTGGTCGAAACCGCCCAGGACCCGCTCCAGGTAAAGGCCGCGGTCAACGGCTGCCGGCGGGCCTTCACCAAGGGCGACCGGCAGGTACCGATCCTCGTCCAGGTGACCATCGAAACCACGGGCACCATGCTGGTGGGCACCGATATCCAAGCCGCCGCCACCATCATCGGCGCTCTCGACGTGCCGCTGCTGGGCCTCAACTGCGCCACCGGGCCGCGCGAGATGGCCGAATATCTGCGCACCCTGCGCGAACAATGGCCGGGGCTGATTTCGGTGCTGCCCAATGCCGGCCTGCCGGAGCTGCGCGACGGCCAGACGCATTATCCGCTCGGGGCCGAGGAACTGGCGCGGTGGCTGGCGCGCTACGTGCAGGAGGACGGCGTCAATCTGGTGGGTGGCTGCTGTGGCACCACGCCCGAGCACATCCGTGCCCTCGATGCCATGCTGCGCGATCTCGCCGAGGATGGCTTCCGGCCGCGCCCGGCGGCACGTGGCGAAGTCCAGCCGGCGCCCGCCCTGGCCTCGCTGTTCTCGGCGGTGCCGCTTCGGCAGGAGAACGCCTATCTGGCGATCGGCGAGCGCTGCAACGCCAACGGCTCGAAAAAGTTCCGCGAGCTTCAGGCGGCCGGCGACTG
>CAYYZI010000479.1:0-2671 GCA_964475675.1 uncultured Geminicoccaceae bacterium | reverse complement strand
GAAGCTGCTGTTGGTGAGGCCGAGCTCGGGCGCCTTCCGGTTCATCAGCTCGGCGAAGGCGCGCTCGCTGCCGGCCAGGGCCTCGGCCAGCACCACACAGGCATCGTTGCCCGACTGCACGATCATGCCGCGCAGCAGATCGGCGACCTTCACCCGCGTGCCGACCTGCACGAACATCTTGGAGCCGCCGGTGCGCCAGGCCTTCTCGCTGACCGGCAGTTCGTCCTCGAGGCGAAGGCTGCCCTCCTTGAGCCGCTCGAACACCAGATAGGCGGTCATCAGCTTGCTCATCGAGGCCGGCGGCCGCGGCTCGTCCGGGTTCTTGGAAAACAGCACCTGACCGGTGCGGTAGTCGATCAGAATGGCGGCCTTGGCGGCGGTATCGAAGACCGCGGCCGCGACCGCGCCGGGAAGGCCGAACAGGAACAGCAGAAGCAGCGTGAGGCGGATGGTCGCGAACATCGTCATCCTATCCGAGAGAGGGGAAGCGGCCGGCCAGGCAGGGTGCAGCGGCCCTGCCCCCGGCACTCAGGAACGCCTCCGGATAGCCCATCCTTCGGACCCGGTCGAGTATCGAGCGGGCCACCGCCTCGGAGGCGATGGGACCGAGCACCACCCGGGCCAGCCGGTCGTTGCCCAGCATGGTGCTTTCGAAGCGGATGGAGGCGAGACCCCGCAGCCGCCGCGCCGCCTTGCGGGCCCGCGCCAGTTCGCGAAAGGCACCGAGCTGCACGAAATAGGGCGTCGCCGCCTCCGCGCAGCGCCGCAATCCCCCGCGCCCGGTTTCGCCGGCCACCACCGGGGGCACCGTCCTCTCCGGGCGCGTTCGCGCCTGCCGGGGCCGCGGCGGTTTCCCGCGCGCGTCATCGGCCAGCCGCAGGAAGCGCACCCGGACCCGGGCCAGCCCCTTGTTCCGGAAGCCGAGCTCGCGCGCCGCTGCCTCGGAAAGATCGATCAGCCGATCGCCGACGAACGGGCCACGATCGTTGACCCGGACCACCAGACGGCGGCCGGTCTCGAGGTTAGTGACCTCGACGAGGCTCGGCAGCGGCAGGGTCGGATGGGCCGCGGTCAGCCGGTTCCTGTCGAAGATCTCGCCATTGGCCGTGCGCCGGCCGTGAAAGGCCTTGCCGTACCAGGAGGCGATGCCCACCGCCTCGTAGGCGGGGTCGAATTGCGGCCGGTAGCGCCGCCCATTGACGACGTAGGGGTTGCCGAGCTTGTAGACGCCGGTGGTCTGCGGCAGGGGCTGTCCGTCCCGCGACCCTCCGGTGCTGCAGGCGGCCAGGACGAGGAGAAGGAGCATCGCGCCCCAGAGGCGCACCGTTCCCATGCGCGGCATCATGGCTGCCCGAAATGCGTCGAACCGACGGTCACGCCGATCGCCGTCTGATCGCGTCGGAGAGCAGGCCCACCGACAGCGCGAAATAATGCGAGCGGTTCCAGCGCAGCAACACCCGATAGTTGTCGTAAACGAGAAACGCCGGTCCACCGGGACCATCCGGCAACAGCAGCGAGGCGTCGAGGGCCGCATCCGGCAGCGGCCGGCCATCTGCCCGCCGCACCCCCCGCCGCGACCAGCGCGCCAGCGAGGCCCTGTGGCCGAGGCCGATCCGTCCCTCGCCGACCGCACGTGTCAACCGCACCTCGCGCCCCCAGATGTAGCGGCGATCCCAGCCCGAACGGCGCAGATAGTTGGCCATGGAAGCGAAGATGTCGGGCAGGCTGTTCCAGATGTCGCGCCGGCCGTCGCCATCGGCATCCACCGCATGCGCGAGGAAGGTCGAGGGCATGAACTGTGGCTGGCCCATCGCCCCGGCCCAGGAGCCGTACATGTCTTCCACCGCGATGTGCCCCTGATCGAGAATCTCGAGCGCGGACAGCAGCTCCTTGCGAAAGAACGCCGCACGGCGTCCCTCGAAGGCGAGGGTGGCGAGGGCCGCGATGACGTTGAAGCGCCCCTTGAAAGCGCCGAAGCTGGATTCGACCCCCCACAGCGCAACCAGCACGCGATCGGGAACCCCGTAGCGTTCCCGGGTCGCCGCCAGCAGCCGCCGATGGCGCTGCCGCAGGCTGCTGCCGCGGCGGATGCGGTCGCCACTGACCACCCGGCGCCGATACTCGGCGAAGGTGAGCCGCCCTTCGGGCTGTCGCCGGTCGAGCTCGACGACGCGTGGCACCGGCGCCAGGCCGGCCAGCGCCCGCTCGAGGGTGCTCGCGCGAATCCCGCGGGCCCGCGCCTCGGCCCGCAACTGCCGCAGCCAGTGGTCGAAATCGCCGTGGGCCGCCGCCGACGGTACCAGGCCGGGAACGAGAGCGAGCGGAAGAAGCCCGAGAGCTCCGGCGAAACCTCTGCGTCCAAGCTGCATGCTGCGGCCACCGTCTCGTCAATCCGCGGGCATGGTATCAACGAAACCGCTGGCACTGAAGCCCCTAACCGTCGCCCGCCTCTCAGTAGATGACGGTTCGATAGTTGCGCTCCGTTCCCGTTTCCTGGCGGATGCGCATCGGCGTGGCATAGGCGGAGGCTGCGGCCCCTGCGCTGGCGCGCCCGGAGGAGGACGGGGCCGCGCTCTGCTGCCGGCAGGAGCCGGCAGTGACGTCACAGGGGGCCACTACCACGACCCTGACGGTGAGCGTGCCGCTGCTGCTGCCGGCGATCGCCGGCACG
>CAYYZI010000478.1:0-2678 GCA_964475675.1 uncultured Geminicoccaceae bacterium | reverse complement strand
GTGTTCCTCAACGGCTACGGTGCCGGCGGCGGCATCGAGCTGCCCTTCGGCGGGGTCGGCCGGTCGGGCCACGGGCGGGAGAAGGGCTTCGCAGGGCTGTATGAATTCGTGAGGCTCAAGACAATCGTGTGGAACCACGGCTGATCGTCCGACATATCGGACTATATGCCGGAACCGGTTGGCAGAAGCGGCAAAAGCCGACATTCTGCGGGCCAGGGAGGCGCGGCCCGGGAGCCTGGGGCGGGCGCTTTCGCAAAGGAACCGTACAGGCCGGGAGAAACGCGATGCTTTTCGCCTGGTTGCTGCGACAGCTCATTCGCCAGGGCGATCTCGTGGTGCGGGACGCGCAGGGCGTGACCCGCAGTTTCGGTGACGGCAGCGGGCCACGGGTCGTCATCCGCATTGCCGATCGGGCCACCGAACGGCATCTCTCGCTGCGACCCGAGCTGGCGCTCGGCGAGGCCTTCGTCGACGGGCGTCTGACCATCGAGGAGGGCTCGCTCTACGATCTCCTCCATCTGGTGGCCCGCAACTACATGCTCATGCGCCGGCGCCCCGCCGGCCGCTTCGTCCAGCATGTGGAGACCATCACGCGGCGCTGGCACCAGTTCAATCCGGTCGGCCGGGCGCGGCGCAACGTCGCCCATCATTACGATCTTTCCAACAATCTCTACCGTCTGTTTCTCGATTCCGACATGCAGTACAGCTGCGCCTATTTCGAGGCGCCGGGCGAGGATCTCGATGCCGCGCAGCTCGCCAAGAAGCGGCATCTGGCGGCCAAGCTGCTGCTGAAACCGGGCATGCGGGTGCTGGACATCGGCTCGGGCTGGGGCGGCCTCGCCCTCTATCTGGCCGAGAACTTCGATGTCGAGGTGACCGGGCTGACCCTGTCCACCGAGCAGCTCGAGCTGGCCCGTCAGCGCGCCCGCGAGCGCGGCCTCGAGGACCGGGTGCGGTTCCTGCTCGAGGACTATCGGCAGCACAAAGGGCAGTACCAGCGCATCGTCTCGGTGGGCATGTTCGAGCATGTCGGCATCAATCATTACGGCAGCTTCTTCTCCCAGGTGGCAGAGCTCTTGACCGGCGACGGGGTGATGCTGCTGCATTCCATCGGCCGCATGGCCGGTCCCTCCTCGACCAGCCCCTGGATCCGCAAATACATCTTCCCGGGCGGTTACGTGCCGGCCCTGTCGGAGGTGCTGCCGGCGGTCGAGCGGCACGGTCTGTGGACCTGCGATCTGGAGATCCTGCGGCTGCACTATGCCCACACACTGGCCGCCTGGCGCCAGCGCTTTCTCGCCAACCGCGAGCGCGCGGCACGTCTGCTCGACGAGCGTTTCTGCCGCATGTGGGAATACTATCTGGTGGCCGCCGAGATCTTCTTCCGGGTGATGGACGGCATGGTGTTCCAGCTCCAGCTCGCCAAGGAGCGGGACGTGGTGCCCATCACCCGCGACTACATGTTCGAATTCGAATATCGGCATCGACAGCCGACGGCGCATGCCGCCGAATAGGCAGTTGCCGGAAGCGGTGCGGCTGGCCTTCACCCGTCTGGGCGAGGGCCCGCCGCTGCTGTTCCTGCACGGGTTTCTGGGCAGCGGCCGCAACTGGAAGGGCGTCGCCCGCGGCCTCGCCGACCGCTTCGCCTGCTATCTCGTCGATCTGCGCAACCACGGTGCCTCGCCCTGGTGCGAGCCGATGAACTACGAGGCGATGGCCGCGGATGTGCTGCGGCTGATGGACGAAGAGGGGCTCACCGAGGCCGCCATCCTCGGCCACAGCATGGGCGGCAAGGCGGCGATGACCCTGGCCCTGACCGCATGCGAGCGGGTGGCCGCGCTGATCGTCGTGGACATCGCCCCGGTGGCCTACCGGCGGGAACTCGAGCCGCTGCTCGATGCGCTGCTGGCGATCGAACCCGCGCGCTACCGCAGCCGCGGCGAGGTGGATGCGGCGCTGCGCGCGGCGATCCCCGAAGAATCGCTGCGCGGCTTCCTCCTGCAGAATCTGGAGGCGACCGAGGAGGGGCTGCGCTGGCGCAGCAATCTGGCGGTGCTGCGGCGCTGGCTGCCGGCCATCACCGGTTTTCCCGAATGGCTGCGGGGCAGGAGTTGCGACAGCCCGACACTGTTTCTGCGCGGCCAGCGTTCGGTCTATGTCGAGGATGCGCATCTGCCGCGAATCCGGGAGTTTTTCCCGAAGGCGCGCATCGTCACCGTCGCCGGCGCCGGGCACTGGCCGCAGGTGGAAAAGCCCGGCGAGACGCTGCAGGCGCTGCAGGCCTTCCTCACCGGGGCGGTGGCCGACCGCCGGCTGCCTCGATGATTGTTTGCGAAACCATCCGGTTGCATCATATTGTTCGAATATGAACCTGGATGCCCGGAGTAGGCGCGTTGGGCGAAGCAGAAACACGGCGTTCCCATATCGTCGAGATCGTTCGACGTCAGGGCTTCGCCGCCATCGATCAGCTCGCGGCCACCTTCAACGTGACGCCGCAGACCATCCGCCGCGACATCAACAGTCTGGCCCGGGCCGGCCGGCTGCGCCGTTTCCATGGCGGCGCCGGCCTGCCCTCGAGCGTCGAGAACATCGCCTATGCGACGCGGCGGGTGCTCAATCTGGAGGCCAAGAAGCGCATCGCCCGGCTGGTCGCCCAGCACATTCCCGACAATGCCTCC
>CAYYZI010000477.1:0-2689 GCA_964475675.1 uncultured Geminicoccaceae bacterium | reverse complement strand
GTGGTCAAGGAGGGGCTGATCGAGGATGCGGAGAACCGCGAGCGGATCCTGGAGATGGCCCGCTTCCGGACCACCGATGCCGCCGGCTGGACCGGCCTCGACGCCTATCTCGAGCGCCGCCGCGAGGGGCAGGAGGCGATCTACTACATCAGCGGCGACGATGCCGAGGCCCTCAAGGACCATCCCCAGCTCGAGGAGGCGCGGGCGCGCGGCGTCGAGGTGCTGCTGCTCGACGATCCGGTGGACGAGTTCTGGCTGCCGGAAGTGCGCGCCTTCAGGGGTGTGCCGCTCCTGTCCCTGACCCGCGGCGAGGTCGATCTGTCGGATATCGCCGCCGAGGAAAAGGGCGAGGAGGCGCCGCCGGTGGGCGCGGCCGAACTCGATCGGCTGATCGCCCGCATCAAGCTGGCGCTGGGCGATGCGGTGCGCGATGTGCGCGCTTCCAGGCGGTTGCGGGAAAGTGCGGTCTGCCTGGTGGCCGAAGGCGAGGGGCCGGATCTGCGGCTCGAGCGTTTCCTCGTCCAGCACGGGCAGATCGGCGCCCTCTCGAGGCGGGTGCTGGAGATCAATCCCCGCCATGATCTCATCCGCCGCATGGCCGAGCTCGCGGACAGGAAGGACGCGCAGGAGGAGCTCGAGGAGCTTTCCCGCCTGCTGCTCGATCAGGCGCGCATCGTCGAGGGCGAGCCGATCCCCGATCCCGGTGCCTTCTCCCGTCGCATGAGCCGCTTTCTGGCGAGGGGGCTCACCGTCTGAAGCGGCCGGCGCCGCTCAGAGGGCGCGCAGCCGGTACTGCGCGGCACCCACCGCCTTGGCCACCCGCTTGAGACGGCTGCCGAGCACCGAGGGATCGGGCGGCAGCAGCTCGCCCGGCGCTTCCAGCAGGAGCTCGCCTTCGCTCCGCTGCAGACGGCTGCTCGCGAGGATCCCGCCGACCCCGCCCGACAGGCGATAGGCCAGATGCATGGCGCTGCCCAGCCCCGTCGCCGCGCGCCGCGCCGCCGGATCGAGCCGTTCCAGATAACGGCGCACGGTGCGGTCCTTGGGCCCGCCATAGCGCAGGAACACGGCATGGGCGAGGAACAGCCGGCCGGGATGATCGATGCCGAGGAAGGGGAACTGCACGAGCCGCAGGAAGGTGGCGGCCGCCCGGCTGTCGGGATGCTCGCGCCAGCCGGTATCCGACAGCAGGATGGCGGCTTCCTGCAGACGCCGCAGAGCGTCCGGGGCGCCGGCCAGAAGCGGCTCCAGCCAGGCCGCCAGCGGCACCGCGAAGCCGGCATCGCGGGCATCGGTGGCGGCCAGCCGTCGCGCCCCCTCGAGCAGCGGATCGCGGGCCATCTCCTCGGCATCGAGACGGGCGAACAGGCGTCCCTCGCGCAGGCCGGTGGCCGAGAACACCACCTCGCGCGGGGCCAGGCGGCGGATCATCGCCTCCAGCAGGAAGGCCGCCGCCGGCAGGGTCTCCACCCGGCGCCTGGCGAGCCCCGGCAGACGGGCCAGCCGTTCCGCCCGCAGCCCCCGGATCTCCGTCGTCAGGGCCAGCAGGGTTTCGGCCTCGAGCGCATAGCCATGGACCAGGTGCAGCGGCGAATCGGTGAGGCTGAGATGGACCCGGGCGAGCGCCCGCCAGCCGCCGCCCACCAGATAGAGCCGGCCGCCGCGATGCCGTTCCAGCTCCGCCGGCAGCAGGGCGAATGCCCGCTCGGCCTCGCGCTCGGCCGCAGGGCGCCCCCGCCGCAGCGCATCGCGGACCGTGAGCGTGCCGATCGGCAGGCTGACCAGAGGTTCGACCTGCAGGCCCTCGACCCGGGCCAGCTCGATGCTGCCACCACCGAGATCGCCGACGATGCCCCGGGCCCCGTGCAGGCCGCCGGCCACCCCGAGGGCCGAGGCGGTGGCTTCCTGCTCGCCCGACAGCACGGCCACCGGCCGGCCCAGCGCATGCTCGGCCAGCGAAACGAAATGGCGGCGATCGGCGGCCCGGCGCACGGCGGCGGTGGCGAAGGCGTCCACCTCCTCGACCCCCAGCCCTTCGAGCAGCATGCGAAAGCGGCGCAGTGCCGCGAGCGCGCTGCCGACGCCGGCGGGATCGAGACGGCCGCGTTCCTCGATGCCCTCCCCGAGCCGGCAGATGGCCTTTTCGTTGAGATGCACGAGCGGCGCCCGGCACCGCGCGTCATAGACCACGAGGCGCACCGAATTGGAGCCGATGTCCACCACCCCGAAGCGCGCGGCGGCCTCGGACGGCGGCGCCGCTGCGGGCGGCCCGCTCACTCGGCGGCGACCTCGCCGCCGCTGGCTTCCAGCCGCAGCTGGCGCGCGCGTGAGCGCCGCAGCGCGCTGCCGCGCCCCGACAGGCTCGGATTGGTCATGAAATATTCGTGCGCCGAGAACCGTTCCTTGCCGGCGGCGACCCGCTCGTAATGCCCGTCGGAATGCAGGAGCCAGCTGTTGGTGTTGTCCTTGAGATTGGCGATCATGATCTGGAACATGACCTGACGGTGGACGGTCTCGTTCTCCAGCGGCACCAGCAGCTCGACCCGCCGCGACAGGTTGCGCTGCATCCAGTCGGCCGAGGAGATGAACACCCTGGCCTTGCGGCTGGGCAGCCCGTGGCCGGCGCCGAAGCAGACGATCCGCGCATGTTCGAGGAACCGGCCGACGATGCTTTTCACCCGGATGTTCT
>CAYYZI010000476.1:0-2701 GCA_964475675.1 uncultured Geminicoccaceae bacterium | reverse complement strand
GTGCGGCGTCGCCCCGGTACCCGAGCGAGGTCAGCATGACCAGGAGGGTGCCGCGGATGCGGGCAGTCGCTGGCCGCCCATATCGTCACCGAGGCGGCCGGTCCCGACGTCATCGTCGCCAACGCCACCGGCTGCCTCGAGGTGTTCTCCACCCCCTGGCCGCAGACCGCCTGGCGGATCCCGTGGATTCATTCGCTATTCGAGAATGCGGCGGCGCTGGCCGCGGGTATCGAGACCGCCCTCAAGCAGCAGGGGCGGCCGACCAAGGTGCTGGCCTTCGCCGGTGATGGCGGGACCTTCGATATCGGCTTTCAGACCCTGTCGGGGATGATCGAGCGCGGCCACAACGTGCTCTATGTGTGCTTCGACAACGAGGCCTACATGAACACCGGCGTCCAGCGCTCGAGTTCGACCCCCCATGCGGCGGCCACCACCACCTCGCCGGCGGGCCGGATGCGGCCGGGCAAGCGGCATCTCAAGAAGGATCTGCTGGCGATCATCGCCGCCCATCATCTGCCCTATGCGGCCACCGCCACGGTCGCCTATCCGGGCGATATCAAGGCCAAGGTGCGCCGCGCCATGGCCATCGAGGGGCCCACCTTCCTGATGATCCACGCCCCCTGTCCGCTGGGCTGGATGCACGAATCGGAACTGACCATCAAGGTCGCCCGGGCCGGCGTCGAGACCGGGCTGACACCGATCATCGAGCTCGAGCGCGGCAAGGTGGTGTCGGTGCTGCCGATCCGCGAAAAGAAGCCGGTCACCGAATATCTCCGCCTGCAGGGCCGGTTCCGCCATCTGCTGGGGGACGATCCTGTGGCCGTACAGGAACGCGAGCATCTGCAGGCGCTCGCCGACTACAATGTCGAGACCTACGGGTTGCTGGCCCGCAAGGGCGATGCACGCGACAGCGTGACCGCGGCCCTGGTGCGAAGGGGAGGGGCCATCCGATGAAGGGCTACGATCCCGCCTCTCTGGCGCGGGCGGCTGCGGCCCTGCCCGGCAGTTCCCTGGCCTATGATGTCGGAAGCTGGCGGGAGGAGCGGCCGGTCCACCATCACCGGCCGGCCCCCTGCCATACCCATTGCCCGGCCGGCGAGGACGCCCAAGCCTACATCCAGAAGATCCAGGAGGGCGATCTCGAAGGTGCCTGGGCGACCATCGTCGCCGTCAACCCGCTGCCGGCGGTCACCGGACGCATCTGCCCGCATCCCTGCGAAGACGGGTGCAACCGCGGCCATTTCGACGAGCCGCTCAACATCCACGGGATCGAACGTTTCCTGGGCGATACCGCCATCGCTCGGGGCTGGCGCCTGCCGCTGCCACCGCTGGCCGAGGACGCTCCCGAGGTGGCCATCGTCGGTGCCGGTCCGGCCGGGCTGGCGGCGGCCTGGCACCTGCGACGCGCCGGCGTCAAACCGGTGCTGTTCGACCAGTATCCTCTGGCCGGCGGCCTCCTGCGCACCGCCATTCCGCTCTACCGGCTGCCGCGCGAAGCACTCGACGCCGAGCTCGAGCGCCTGTTCGCCGACGGCATCGAGTTCCGCCCGCACATGAAGCTCGGCCGCGACATCTTCCTCAACGAGCTCGAGCAGTCCCACGATGCCGTGCTGCTCGCCATCGGCCTGCAGAAACCCCGGCCCTGGTCGGTCGACGGGGCCGCACCGGGAGACCTGCATTACGGGCTGGCGTTGCTCGAGGAGTGGATCGATGTCGGCGCCGCCCCCCTCGAAGGCAAGGTCGTGGTCGTTCACGGCGGTGGCAACACCGCGGTCGATGTCGCCCGCATGGCGATCCGGGCGGGTGCCAAGGAGGTCCATCTGGTCACCACCCGCGCCCTGCCGGGGGCGGCCGACGCGGTGGGGCCGGAGGATCACATGCAGGCCTTTCCCCGCGAGGTGCAGCAGGCGGTGGAAGAGGGGGTGATCATCCATCCCCACACCACGCCCACCCGCCTGATCATCCGTGGCGCCCGTCTCAAGGCCGTGGAGCTGGCGGCGGTGCGGCCGTTCAAGGACGAACACGGCCGCACGAAGCGGGTGGCCTTCGAGGGCACCGAACGGGTGATCGCTGCCGACATGGTGATCCCGGCCACCGGCGAGATCGTCGATCACGAGGGCATCGAGATGCTGCCCCGCAAATGGGACTATCTGGCCAGCGACCGGTTCGGACGCATCGAGGAGCATCCGGGGCTGTTCACCGCCGGCGATGCCAGCGGCCGCGGCGGCAGCATCAGCGCCGCGGTGGGCGACGGCCGGCGTGCGGCAATGGCCATCCTGCTGCATCTCCACCGGCTCGCCGAACTGCCCGAAGAGGAAACCGACGCGGTCCCGGCCGACGCCCTGCAGCTCTACTATTTCGACCATGCGCCGCGCCGCGAGCCGCCGGCCCGGCCGGCGGAAGAGCGGATCCGCGACGAGAACGAGATCGAGCCGGGTCTCGATGCGGCCGATCTCGAGCGCGAGGTGCAGCGTTGCTTCTCCTGCGGCAACTGTCTTGCCTGCGACAACTGCTGGAACCTCTGCCCCGATTTCGCCGTGCTCAAGACCGAGGAGCCGACCGAGGACGGCTCGTACTACGTGTTCGACTATGCCTTCTGCAAGGGCTGCGGGCTGTGCGCCGCCGAATGTCCCACCGCCTTCATCGAGATGGTGGACGAGCCGACCATGGGAACGGTCGGGGAACCGAGGCAGGGATGAAC
>CAYYZI010000475.1:0-2703 GCA_964475675.1 uncultured Geminicoccaceae bacterium | reverse complement strand
CGAGCTGCCCGACGCAGGATTCTCCCCGCGCACGACCCCTGCTGTGCCGCACACCGGTGGCATGCCGGCGCCCCGACTGCTTCCTTCGCTCCCCTTCACCCTTCCTTCACCTTTCTGTGCCACCCTGCCAGAGCTGGGACTCTGTCCGCCGCCACTTTCCCCAACCCGGCGCCTTGTCCAGCGCCCGGCAGAATGGGCGGGGAAGGGTTGAAAAACGGCGAATCCCGGTTGCGAACGGCTCTCCGGCGCTCTTGTTCACCCTTCCTTCATATCTTCGCCCCATCGTGTCGGCTGTGGGACTCTGCCGGCGGCCAGGATGCTCGCACCGACACCTTTCCCACCGTCCGGGAGCATAGGCGGGGAAGGGTTGCGAAAGGGTGAATCCCGGTTGCGAACGGCGCTGCAGGAAGGGGAAGGGTGCGGTTGCGAAAGGGTGAACGGTGGCTGGCGCCGCGGGTATTTCCCGGCACGGGGCGCGTGTGGAGGTGCCTGTGCCACGGTATCCGAGGGGGATCCCGGTACCCTCCGGTCCGGAGGCCGAGCGGGAGCGCTGCCCCGCAATCGGCGGAACCGCGCTGCCTCAGCCCTCCTTCCGCCGCCAGATCGGGCGGCCGGAGCCGGGCAGGCCGTAGCGCGGCCATTTCTCGCTGACGAGGCGGACGATCTCCTCCTCCATGGCGATCCGGCGGCCCCATTCGCGTTTCGTCTCGGGCGGCCATTTGTCGGTGGCGTCGATGCCGAGCTTGGAACCGAGCCCGGGCTCGGGTGAGGCGAAATCCAGGTAATCGATCGGGGTGTTCTCGACCATCACCAGATCGCGGGCCGGATCGACCCGGGTGGAGATCGCCCAGATCACATCCTTCCAGTCGCGGCAGTCGATGTCGGAATCCACCACGATCACGAACTTGGTGTAGGTGAACTGGCGCAGATAGGACCAGACGGCCATCATGATCCGCCGGGCGTGGCCGGGATAGGCCTTTTTGATCGAGACCACCGCCACCCGGTAGGAGCAGCCCTCGGGCGGCAGCCAGAAATCCACGATCTCGGGAAACTGCTGCTGCAGGAGCGGCACGAACAGTTCATTGAGGGCCTCGCCGAGGACCGAGGGCTCGTCCGGCGGCCTTCCGGTGAAGGTGGAAAGATAGACGGGATCGCGACGCATGGTGATGGCCGAGACCCGGAACACGGGAAAGCGCTCGACCGCGTTGTAGTAGCCGGTGTGATCGCCATAGGGGCCTTCCTCGCCGTATTCCTCGAGATCGACATGGCCCTCGATGACGATCTCCGCCCGCGCCGGCACCTTCAGGGGCACGCTCACGCAGTCCGCGAGCTCCAGCCGGCGGCCGCGCAACAGCCCGGCGAAGCGGTATTCCGACATGGTATCGGGCACCGGCGTCACCGCCGCCAGGATGGTGCCGGGATCGGCGCCGATCACCGCCGCCGCCGGGAAAGGCTCGCGCTTCTCCCGCTTCCAGCGGCGGTAATGCTGGGCGCCGCCGCGATGCCGGAGCCAGCGCATCAGCGTCCTGTCCCGGCCGGTCACCTGCATGCGGTAGATGCCGAGATTGAAACTGTCCTCGGGGGTGTCACCGGGGCCTTTGGTGACCACCAGCGGCCAGGTGATGAGCGGCGCCGGCTCGCCGGGCCAGCAGGTCTGCACCGGCAGGCGCCCGAGATCGATCTCTTCTCCCCGCAGCACTACTTCCTGACACGGCGGCGAGGTCACGGTCCTGGGGCGCATGGCCATCGCCGCCTTGAGCATGGGCGCCATCTCCCAGGCCTCGCGCAGCGACTCGGGCGGCTGCGGCTGGCGCAGAAAGGCGAGGGTGCGGCCGAGTTCGCGCAGCTCCCCGGGCTCGCGGCCCATCCCCCAGGCGACCCGTTCCACCGTGCCGAACAGATTGACCAGCACCGGCATCCTGTGCCCTTCGACCTTTTCGAACAGCACCGCCGGCCCGCCCTCGGCCAAAAGCCGGGTCTGGATCTCGGTCATCTCCAGGACCGGGCTCACCGGTTCCGAAACCCGCACCAGCCGCCCCCGCTCCTCGAGGGCGGCCATGAATTCGCGCAGATCGGCGAAAGCCACGGGATCGCTCAGGCGGCCTGTTTCCACTTGATGGAGCAGCCCATGGAGGGGATCTGCTCCTTCGGCCCCCGGCCGGTCTCGGCCACCATCTTCATCGCCTCGAACAGCTCGCGGCGGACATCGGGCGGGGCCGGGTGGCGGCCCGAAGCATCGAGCCGGCCGCGGTACTGGAGTTCGAGATCGGCATTGTAGCCGAAGAAATCCGGGGTGCAGACGGCACCATAGGCTTTCGCCACTTCCTGGGTCTCGTCATGGAGATAGGGGAAGGGGAAGTTCTTCTCCTCCGCCCAGCGCTTCATGTTCTCGAAGCTGTCCTCGGGATAGGTCTCGGCATCGTTGGAGCAGATGGCGATGGTGTTGACGCCGAGCGCCTGGAGCTCCCTGGCATCGCGGATGAGGCGGTCGATGATCGCCTTCACATAGGGACAATGGTTGCACATGAAGACGATCAGGGTGCCGCGCGGCCCCTTGAGCTCGTCGAGGCTGTACCACTTGCCGTCGGTGGCCTTGAGACGGAAGGGCTTCGCCTTCTCGCCGAAATTGCAGATCGGTGTCTCCACGGCCATGACGCCCTCCTCCTGCTCTGCATGCGCGCCCCGGGGCGCGTCTTCGAGCTG
>CAYYZI010000474.1:0-2710 GCA_964475675.1 uncultured Geminicoccaceae bacterium | reverse complement strand
ATCAGGAGCCGCATCGGCGATGCTCCTCTCTGCGGCGGTGGTTGGCGATCGCTTCCTCGAGGGCGGCGGCCAGGGCCGCGCGGGCCGGGGTCAGGCCGTGGTTGGCGCGCACATGCTGCACGGCGGTCTCGGCCCGTCGCCGGCGGGTGTCGGCATCGAGCAGGCTGTGGATGGCGGCGGCGAAGGCCTCGGGCCGCTCCTCCCGAACCAGGATGCCGCTCACGCCTTCGGCCACCACCTCGGCGACCCCGGCGGTATTCAGGGCGACCACCGGCAGGCCCGCCGCCTGGGCCTCCAGATAGGCCATGCCGTAGGCCTCGCCGAAGCCGGGCCAGAGGAAGAGATCGCAGGCGGCATAGAGCCCGGGCAGCTCGGCGGGGGAGACTCCGCCGACCAGACGCGTCTCGAGAGGGAGACTCGCGAACCGGTGGGCGATCTCGGCGCGAGCCGGACCATCGCCGGCGACGACCATGTCGAGAGGCTCCTCGATCAGGGAAAGTGCTTCGATCAGAAAGCGATAGGAGCGCCGTTTCACATCCTCGCGCATCATCGCCACGACGAGTCCGAAGGGATGGTCCGGATGGAGTCCCAGTTTTTCCGCAAGTGCCCGTTTCAACGCCTGTTTTCGCACCGACATCGCCGCGAAGGGAGCGGTGTCCAGAAACGGCCGCAGCCGCCGGATCGGCGCCTCCGGTCCCAGGGCATGCCGGAGCCCGGCTTCGTCGCGCGCGGTCATGGCGAGGACGAGATCCGCCCGCCGCAGCGCCTCGAGAGCGGCCTCGAAGCCCGCGGCCCAAGGTCCGTTTCTCTGCTTTCCGGCCACCGAGGCTTCCGCCACCATGTAAGGTATCCCGAGCATCTCCGCCAGTTCCGGGCCCAGATGATCGGGCGCCTTGTGGTAGAGGTGATAGGTGAACCAGAGATCCGGGCGTGGTCGTTCGCCCCTGCGGTAGGCGGCGCAAAGGCGCTGGGCTTCGGCTACGCCGGCGCGGGCGATCGCCTGCTGTGCTGCCATATCTCCTCTGCCTTCGAAGCTGCGAAAGCGGCTGGCCAGCACCACCTCGTGGCCGAGGTCCCGGAGCAGGGCCATCAGTGCCCGGGCCATGCGCCGATCGCCCGAAGGGACGGGATGATCGGGCGGCTTCATCGGTGCATGGAAGGCGATGCGCACTTCAGGCAGCGTCCCGGCCGGGCTCGCGGAGATCGAAGCGGCGCGCCAGTTCGGCGATTCCGGTCGCGAAGCGGAACCGCTCGGCGACCACGGCGCGGCCGGCGCGACCGAGTTCCCGGCGGCGCAGCGGGTCGCGACAGAGCGCAGCCAGTGCCTCGGCAAGGGCATCGGCATCCTCGGACGGGACCAGGAGGCCGGTCCGCTCGTGGAAGACGGCCTCGCCGATCGCCCCCACCGGCGTCGCCACCACCGCCAGCTCCTGCGACAGGGCCTCGAGAATGACATTGGGCAGACCGTCCCGATCGCCGTCAGCGGCGATCCGCGCGGGCAGGCAGAAGATGTCGCCCTCGCGCAGCAGCTCCAGCACCTGCGCCTGGGTGCCGGGTCCCAGCCAGCGCAGGCGATCCTCGATGCCCAGCCGTCGCGCCCGTTCCTTCAGGCGGTCGAGCTCGGCGCCGCCGCCACGGTGCGAAAAGCGCCAGTGCAGTCCGGGTGGCAGACGGGCGAGGGCATCCAGCAGCAGATCGAGGCCCTTCTTGGGCACCGCCCGGGCCACCGAGACGATGTGGACCGGCGCGGCGGGGTCGGTGCCGTTGCTGCCGGCGCGAGGCGCCGGGGCGGGAAAGCGCGAAAGATCGAGGCCGTGATAGACCAGTGCCAGCCGCCCCTCCGGTGCCAGCGGTGCCAGCCTTTCGAAGGCATCCCGCGAACAGGTCACCGCCCAGCGGCAGGCGGCCAGCTTCTCCCGCTTCTCCCAGTCGGGCGTGGTCCAGATGTCCTTGGCATGGGCCGAAAGGGAGAAGGGCAGGCCGGTGATCTCCGCCGCGTAGAAACCGACCGAGGCCGGGGTGTGGAGATAGTGCAGGTGGAGATGGCCGATCTGCGGCGGCAGTTCGGCGGCCAGCACCAGGGCCTGGCCGAAACGCCGTCCCCGGTTGGCGGTGGGATCGCGGCGCAGATCGCGCAGCCAGTGCAGCAGTGCCCGGCGAAAGCCCGGCCGTCGCAGCCCCCGCAAGAGGCCGCGCAGCACCCGCAGCGGTTCCTCGTAAAGGTATTCCGGCAGGTACAGCACCGGGGCCCGGATCCGGCGGTGGAGATCGTGGATCGCGGGATCGGTGGGGCGCCGCAGAGAAACGATGTGGGCTTCGAGACCGCGCTGCTCGAGGGCCAGGATCTCCTGGGCGATAAAGGTCTCGGAAAGACGCGGATAGCCCTTGACGATGATGGCGACGGGCACGGGCACCGGAAGTTCAGCCAAAGCGCAGGATGGCCGGTTCCGGCGGGCGGCTGTCCAGCCAGGGCGCCGCCAGTTCGGCGATGGTCTCGAGCCCGGTCAGAAAACGCGCGGTACGGTCGTGGCCCGGCCGGGGCCAGTCGGCGAGGCCGCGGATCTGCGCGGCCATCGCCAGCGGGTCGCGCACCCCGTCGTCGGGCAGCACGCGCAGGAGGCCGAGCTGCTCGGCCCGCTCCGCCCGCAGCGCCTGTTCGCGCCGCGGCACCGTGCGGGGAACGATCAGCGCCGGCCGGTTGAAGGAAAGG
>CAYYZI010000473.1:0-2721 GCA_964475675.1 uncultured Geminicoccaceae bacterium | reverse complement strand
GGTGTGTCCGCAAGAGAAGTCGAAGCGCCATCAAATCGGGGTCGGGAGACCGCGATCGGGGAGACGATGGCGGTATATCACAAGGCGATCGAGCGGGACGAGCGGGCAACGCATGGTGACAACCCGATGCTGGGGATCTATCGGGGGGTCCAGATCAGCATGCTCTTCTGGGGCGGTCTGGCGGCGGTGCTGCTGATGATCTGGTAGAGCACACCGGGTCCCGCGGCGGCGGGACCTGCTTCCTTTCCGGCATGCGAACATAGCGGGAACAACCGCTTGACCGGTGACAAACCGGTCGGTTACAACTTCTCCCGACAGAGAACAAACAGGGAACATCTGGTGAGGATCGACATGCGCGATCACCGGGAGAGGTCTGTCCGTCATGCCCCCACCCGCGAGGTCCTGGAGCGGCTGCGGCGGGAAATCGGCAGCCGCGGAGGCAGCCATGCGCACTTCGGCGAGGAACCCGTGCGGCTGGGCTGTGCCGCTCTCGACGGGGCCCTGCCCTGGGGAGGGCTGCCCCGCCATGCCCTGCACGAGGTGACGGGTACCGCGGCGACCGGCTTTGCCGCCGCGCTGGCGGTCCGCGCCCTCCGCCGGGGCGGCCATCTGGTCTGGTGCACGCCGGATGCCCGCGCCCGCCAATGGGGCGAGCCCTACGCCCCCGGCCTCGCCGCTCTGGGTCTCGATCATCGGCGGCTTTTGCTGGTCCGCTGCCCGGACGAAGGGGAGATGTTCCGGGCGATGGAGGAGGCGCTGCGCTGTCCGGCGGTAAGCTGCACCCTGGGCGAGTTCGAGCATCTCGATCTGCGGATCAGCCGGCGTCTCCAGCTCGCTGCCGAGAAGGGCGGGGGGATCGGTCTTCTGCTCGGCCCGCGGATGTTCGACCCGGCGCCGATCGCGGCGCTGACCCGGTTCCGGGCGGAGCCTTTCCTGCTCCCCCGCGGCCGGGCCTTTGCCGTGGATCTGTGGCGTGTGCGGGGAGGATCCCCGTGGAGCCGGGTGGTGCAATGGGATGCGCAGACGCTGTCTTTCACTGTGGTTGCCGGATCTTCCGATCGAACGGATGCGACGGGCCGCACGGCGGCGGGGTGAAACCTTCCCTCCCGCCGGACTGCCCTTCGTCCTGTTCGCCGCCCGGGCCGGCCGGGAGCGGGTAGTGGCGGCCGATGCGGCAGCCCGGCGATGGGGGATCCGCCCCGGCATGGGGCTCGCCGATGCCCATGCCATCCTGCCCGGGCTGGTTGCCCGCCCGGCCGAGCCGGCCGCCGATGCCGCCGCTCTCGAGGCCCTCGCCCACTGGTGTCGCCGCTACACCCCGCTGGTGGCGGTCGATGGCGCGGACGGCACGCTGCTCGACATCACCGGATGCGCCCATCTGTTCGGCGGCGAGGTGGGGCTTCTCGAGGATCTTCGCGGCCGCCTCGGGCGTCTCGGCTACAGCCCGCATCTCGCCATCGCCGATGGCGCGCTCGGGGCCTGGGCCTGGGCACGTTTCGGCGAGGGCGGGGTCCTTCCGGGACGCCGGGCCCGGGAACTTCTCGAGGCCCTGCCGCTGGCCGCCCTGCGTCTCGAGCCCGAGCTGCGGGCGCGGCTGCGGCGGCTGGGCTTTCGTCGGATCGGCGAACTCGCCCGGCTGCCGCGCGCTTCCCTCCTGCTGCGTTTCGGCGAAGTCCTCGCAGCCCGGCTGGATGCCATGCTGGGGGCGGGCGAGGATCCCTTCGTGCCGCTGCCGGAACCGCAGCGCTTCGTCGCCCGCCTCGTCTTCGCCGAGCCGGTGGGGCGGCAGGCCGATATCGAGGCTGCGCTCGGCCGGCTGCTGGGCGATCTCTGCCGGCAGCTGGAGGGGGCCGGACAGGGGGCGCGCGAGCTGCGGCTGCGGCTCCTGCGCCTCGACGGCATGGTGCGGGAGATCGGGCTCGGGACCGGCCGGGCGCTGCGGGATGCCGGGGATCTGGAGCATCTCTTCCGGCTGCGTCTGGAGCGGGAGCATCTCGATCCCGGTTTCGGCATCGAGCTGATGCTGCTCGAGGCTCGCCGGACCGAACCCCTGGCCGCCAAGCAGGCGGATCTCGCCGGCCCGGAGGCGGGCGCATCCTTCGCGCGGCTGGTCGAGATCCTGCGCCAGCGCCTCGGCGATGCGCGGGTGGTGCGCCCCGAACCGGTGGAAAGTCATCTTCCCGAACGGGCGGTGCGGCTGCTCGAGGGCAGTGCGGAGCCGGCGGCGGGACGCTGGCTCGCCGCCAATCCGCGTCCCCTGCGCCTGCGGGCACGGCCATTGCCGCTGCGGGCGGTGGCGACGGTGCCGGACGGGCCGCCCCGACTGGTCGAGCTCGAGGGACGGTCTCTGCGCATCCGTCATGCCGAGGGGCCCGAGCGCATCCTGCCGGAATGGTGGCGACCGGAAGACGCGAACGCCCGCCTGCGCGACTATTACCGGATCGTCACCGCCGAGGGGATGGCGCTCTGGGTCTTCCGCGAGGGGGCTTACGGCGAGCCTCTTCCTCCCCGCTGGAAGCTGCACGGAAGTTTCACCTGAGCCGCCATGTCCGCTTACGCCGAGCTCCAGGTGACCTCCAATTTCTCCTTCCTGCGCGGTGCCTCGCATCCCGAGGAGCTGGTCGAGCAGGCACAGGCCCTCGGCCTCGCCGGCATGGCGCTCACCGACCGCAACAGTTTCGCCGGTCTGGTGCGCGCCCATGTCAAGGCCAGGGAGCTCGG
>CAYYZI010000472.1:0-2721 GCA_964475675.1 uncultured Geminicoccaceae bacterium | reverse complement strand
CTGCGCGCGGTCGAGCTCGAGGATCTGCCCCGCGCCTGCCAGGATCTGGCCGAGGCGCTGGCGGCGCTGGAAGCCGATCACGCCTTTCTGGGTCGCGGCGATGTCATGCCGCCCGACCTCGTCGAGGCCTACATCCAGGTCAAGCGCCGCGAGCTGGAACGGGTCGAGCGCACCCCGCACCCGGTCGAGTTCCAGCTCTACTACAGTCTCTGAGCGATCGCAGTGGCGCATGGCGCAGGCCCACCGGCGACGATCGGCGCCGCCAGCGCCCCGGTAACGCCGGGCTTCATCCTGCTGGTCTCGGCGCTGATGAGCATGGGCGCCATGACCATCGACGTGAACCTGCCGGCGATTCCGGCGGTGGCGGCGGAGCTCGGCGGCAGCCTCGCCTCGGCCCAGCTCACGGTAACCAGCTTCTTCATCGGCTTCGCCGTCGGCCAGATCTTCATCGGCCCGCTGTCCGACCGCTTCGGCCGCAAGCCGGTTCTGCTCTGGGGCATCGCCCTGTTCGTACTGGCGAGCCTCGCCTGCCTGCTGGCAACGGACATCGACACCCTGCTGCTGCTGCGCATGTTGCAGGGTCTGGCCGGGGCCACCGGACCGATCCTCAGCCGGGCGGTGGTGCGCGACCTGTTCGAGGGCGCGGTGATGGCGCGGGTGATGTCCTTCGTGATGGCCGCCTTCATCACCGCGCCGATCATTGCCCCGACCATCGGCGCCGGTCTGCTGGCACTGGGCTCCTGGCGCTGGATATTCGCCTTTCTGGCCCTCTACGGCCTCGCCATGCTGGGCTGGACGGCGCTGCAGCTGCGGGAAACGCGCCGCTTTCCCGATCCCGGAGCCCTGCACCCGACGCGCATTCTGGCCGGCTACCGGGCATTGCTGGGCAATCGGCGCTCCTGCCGCTACGCGATCGTCACCATCCTCACCTTCGTCACCCTGATCGTCTATCTGACCAACGTGCCGGTCATCTACATGGCGCTGTTCGGCGTCACGCCCGGCGGCTTCGCCGTGATGTTCGCCCTCACCGCCGCCTGCGCGGCCCTGGGCAGCCTCGTCAACGCCCGCCTGGTGCGCTTCTTTCCGCTGCCCAGGGTGATCGCCTTCGGCAGCACCAGCGCCTTCGCCAGCGGCCTGCTCAACCTCGGCGTCGCCGCCCTCGAGCCGAGCACCGTGTGGTTCCTGGTTCCGGGATTCGGCGCCTTCTTCTTCAGCTTCAGCCTGATCGTCTCCAACAGCACGGCACTGGCCCTGCAGCCCCATGGCCGCATGGTCGGCAGCGTGGTTTCCGCGCTCGGTGTCCTGCAGACCTTCATCCCTGCCCTGGTCGGCAGCGCTCTCGCCGCCTTCTACAATGGCAGCGCCTTTCCCACCCTGCTCACCATGGCGGCGTTGCCGCTGGCGGGTGCGGCCATGTCCTGGAGTGATCGCGCGCGCAACCCCTCTTGAAGCCGGAAATCGCGGTGATTATATAAAAGCTGCGGTTGCCGCCCGAGGGACCGCGTCTGTGATGGCTAGGCTATCGCTCGAAGGAGGGTATCTATGGCCACACTGGATCTCACGCCCCTGCTGCGGTCGACGGTCGGTTTCGACCGGCTGTGGCAGGCGCTCGATGCTGCCCTGCAGATCGAGGAGAACGGTACGTCCTATCCGCCCTACAACATCGAGAAGCTGGGCGAGGACAGCTACCGCATTGTCATGGCCGTTGCCGGCTTCGGGCCGGAGGATCTGGAAATCGTCACCGAGCCCAACCTCTTGACCGTGCGCGGCAAGCGCCGGGAGCCGGCCAACGTTACCTATCTCCATCGCGGCATTGCCGGTCGCGCTTTCGAGCGGCGCTTCCAGCTCGCCGACTATGTCAAGGTGAAGGAGGCGCGGCTCGAGAACGGCCTCCTGATCATCGAGCTCGAGCGCGAGGTGCCCGAGGCCCTGCGGCCGCGGCGCATCGAGATCCGCGGTGCCGGTCGCACGATCGAGCATCGGGAGATCGAGGAGCGCGAGAGCAGCGGCAAGGAGGCCGAGGCGGCCTGATCGCCGAAGCTCCGGGTCCGCCGGGGCCCGGGGCCGCAGATCGGGCCGGAGGATGTCCTGCTCGTCGCAACCCGTGATGCGGAAAGGAGGTGTAGCCATGGTCGATGTGCGGACCCTGATCCCGAGGACGACCCGTCCTGTCGCGGCCAATCGGAACGAGATGCTCGATCCCTTCGCCAGCTTCCGGCGGGAGATGGATCGGCTGTTCGAGGACTTCTTCGGTGGTCGGACGGCCTGGAGCTTCCCGTTCCCGACCCTGACCGCGGGTGAGCTGCTGCCGGAGGTGGACATCGTCGAGACGGATGACGCCTACAAGGTGGTGGTCGAGCTGCCGGGCGTCGATCCCAAGGATGTGTCCATCGAGCTCAGGGGCGATCTGCTGACCATCCGCGGCGAGAAGAAGGCCGAGCACGAAGAGAAGGAGGAAAATCGCTTCCTCGTCGAGCGTCGGTTCGGCCGCTTCGAGCGGACCATCCGGCTGCCGGCCGAGATCGAGCCGGACAAGGCCGAGGCGATGTACGACAAGGGTGTTCTGACCATCCGCCTGCCCAAGCCGGAGACCGCGCAGAAGCCGGTCAAGCGGATCGAGGTCAAGGCGGCGTGAACGGCCTGCCGAGCAGGTTTCTGCCGCCGTCCCGGTGGCTGGCGGCGCAGCTTGCGGCAGCGCCCTGGCTGTTCTGGCTCTGTCCG
>CAYYZI010000471.1:0-2724 GCA_964475675.1 uncultured Geminicoccaceae bacterium | reverse complement strand
GTACGGGACGGGCTGGCAGGTCGAGCGCCTTCCGCCGCTGTAGGAGATGCGATGCACCGCGAAGCCACCGAGCGGACCGCCCGCCGGCCGCCGCGTGCTGGCTTTCGCGGTGCCCGATCGCGTAACATGCTCCCATAGAGCCGCGCCAGTGCGCGGAAAGCATGATGGACGAGGGACCTGTCGCATGCTCCAACCGGAGGACATTCGCGTCGGCGCCAGGGTCACCGGCCTCGATCACGATGGGCCGGTGACCCTCCTGCATGTCGAGCGTCTCGGCGAGGACACCTTCGAGGTGACCTTCCGAACCAGCGACGGCAGGCTCGGGCAACGGCTCCTCTTCGCCGGCGATCTCCCTGGCCTGTCGCTCGCCGAGCAAGGCCGCAGGTTCGCGCTCGACGCACCCGGTGCGGAATTCCAGCTCGCCCTCGAAGCCCTCCGCATGCGTCTGGCCTGGCTGTTCGATCCCTATCTGGCGGTGACCACCTCGCCGATCGAGCCCCTGCCGCACCAGATCACCGCCGTCTATGGTGAGATGCTGCCCCGGCGGCCGTTGCGGTTCCTGCTCGCCGATGATCCCGGCGCCGGCAAGACCATCATGACCGGGTTGCTGTTCAAGGAGCTGATGATCCGCGGCGATGCATGGTCGTCCCCCCGGTCATGTTCGCCGTGTGGCATCGGTCCCTGACTTCGTAGCACCGGGAAAAAGCCGACCGGGAAAGGCTACTTGCAACTCAATGGCCAAAAACACTCCTATTCTTCTTGCTCGATCCCCATCCAGCACAGTAGTTCGATGTCCTCGGCCGCAATCGGTGGCAAGGGTTGTGGCGGGACCGCGGGTTCGAGGCCCGTCTCAAGGACGTGCTCGACCAGAAAGCGGGAACGCGCGGCGCCCGTGCGCTCTTGGTCGCCGAACCATTCCCGCAGCATCATCTCCTCCCGTCTTGGCCATGGCGACTCGAGGATGTCCAGAGCACGCTTCACTCTATCCTCGGGCATGTCAGTTGGAGGGCTGTTGCGAATGAACTCCGCGACCCGATGGTTCAGAGGGCGGACTTTGGGCTGAAGATTGGCCGGGTCGGTCTCTCGCGTCCATTCTTCCAGAATGTCCCGCTGGGCGACCTCCCAGAAGTCGTAGGCGCGCTCCTCGAACCCTTCCGGGAACCACAACGGCTCGTCCTCCTCGCACTCGACGAGCCGGAGGCAGGTGCCCATCTCACGCTCGATGTCTTCACCTGACGGAACGGGGTGCCACTTCGCATCGGCAGGGACGAACCGCAGATAGGTCCGCTCGCCAACGACGGCGCAGAAGAACATGCCGCGCCGGGTACCTTTTCGCATGCCGGAACCTACTTTCCAGGGCATCCGGGTGATGCGCCTTCGATCCTTCTCGAGGGCCTTGCGTAGGGTCTGGCGGTATTCCTCACCGGTCTGTGCCGCACTCGCCGTGCCGCCACGCTCGTACAGTGTCGGGTCTTCCTGAAGCAGCTTTTCGATCTCCTCGCGCGTCTCGGTGAACACCTGCCTCCCCTGCGCGGCACCGTCGATGGGGGCGACGACTCCGACGCTGGCCGCAGCCATGGCGAGCTTGTCGTGGATACGCTGTTCGAGTTTGAGAAGTCGGTCCAGGCGGTCGATCGGAAAGATGGTCCGCATGAAGACCCGCTTGTGAGGGCTGCCAATCCGGTCGATGCGACCATGCCGCTGCACCAGCCGCATCGGGTTCCATGGCATGTCGAAATTGATGATGTGCCGGCACTGCTGGAGGTTCACGCCCTCGGCCAGGACATCGGTGGAGATGAGCAGATCGTAGCAATCGGCGTCCTGCCCGGCGGGCGCACCCATGGAAATGGGCGCGAACCCCTGCACCGCCTGCCGGCGAGAGACGTCATCGAGCTCGCCCGAACCGCTCACCGCCACGATACGGTTTCGGTATACGGCCAGCGAAGGTCGCCGTTCGACCTCCTCGACGAGAAAGTCTCGTATCCATTCCACCGTGTCCTCGAAGAACGAGAACACGAGAACCTTGCGTCTCTGGGCCTCGTCGATGGTATTGACCGCCTCCTCCTCGGCCTGCCGGGCGATCTTTTCCAGCTCGTCACCCAGCACCCGCAGTTTCGGGTCGTACCCGCGGGTGATTTTTTCGGCTTCCTCGAGGAGAGCTCGCAGCCGGTCGCGATCGCGTTCAACGTCCGCCCGCAGGCGTTCGACATCGTAGAGGCTCACGTCCGCCCGGTGCTCGCTCGCTTCGAGAACTTCCTCGAACAGTGCCTCGTCGTCAGCGGAGAGCTCTTTCATGAAGGCGGTGGTTACCACGTGGCCCTCGTCGAGTGCTGCGAGGAAGGTCTCATGCTCGCGCACCATCTTGCCCACGGTCTTGCGGAAAGCGTAAACGGAGGATTCGAACCGCTTGAGGATGCCGGAGCGGAGCAGTCCGACCATGGCGCGGATGCGCGCCTGCTCGTCCGGGTCACTGTCGTCCCTGAGGTAAGCGTCGGGCATGTAGCGGGCGAAGACGACAGCCTCCTGGTTGTCGGGGTCGAGCGCCTTTTCGATCCGGTCGAAGAAACCCGGCAGCAAACGGTTGAGTTCATAGCGAACGGTGATCGCTTTCGGCTCGGGGAAGACGATCTGCACCGGTTGCCCGTCGGGGCCGCGGATGGTGTCGCCGGCATAGTGTTTCTTCACGAATTGCCGCGTGCGCTTCACCGTGGTGGCGTCGATGGT
>CAYYZI010000470.1:0-2726 GCA_964475675.1 uncultured Geminicoccaceae bacterium | reverse complement strand
GCTTCCTCCTCTTGGTGACGATCGTTCTGGGCCTCCTGCTGGGGCTGCTGTGGCTGCTGAGCGGCTCGCTGCTGGAAGCCCGGCGGGCGGAGATGCGCGATGCGCTGGAAGCGCGGCTGCAGGCGCTCGCCGCCGGCCGCGCCCGGGCCATCGCCACCTGGGCCGGGGGCGTGGCCGAGCTCGGACGCAGTCTCACCCGGGCCGAACTGGTTCGCCTGTTCGTGGCCGAGACGCCGCTCGCCGAGACCGATGCCGAGCTGCGGCAGGCCCTCGCCGAGGAACGGCCCTATCTGCGGCTGCTGCTGAACGAGCTGGCGGCCACCCACGATTTTCGCGCCGTCCATCTGCTCGATGCCGAAGGCAGCACACTGCTTTCCGACAGCGATGCGCCGCCGCCCGGCACCGGCACCGTCGCCGCGTCGCGGGCGCTGATCGCGGACGGGATGAGCCAGCGCTATCGCCTCCTGGGCAACGATCCGGACGCGCTGCTGCTCGAGATCCTGCTGCCGATTCCGCAGCCACAGGCGAGCAGCGGCGGCGCCGAGGAGCCAGCCGGGGTGCTGGTCATGCAGCTTCCGGCGATGCCGGTTCTCCTCGATCTGTTGCGCACCCCCGGGCTCGACCAGCCGGGCGAAGTCAGCATGCTCCTGTTCGGAACCGGGCGGGGAGATCGGCTGCTGGCGGTCGGACCGGCAACGACGCGCCTGCTGGATGCTCCCGGCGGTCTGCTGCCGGGTCGGCGGATGATGCTGGGCCGAATCGGCGAGGGCGAGCCGGCCTACGGTCTGGCCGCCGCGGTGCCGGGCGCCGGCTGGCAGGTGGCCCAGTGGATGCGGGCGGCCACCGCCGACGCCCCGCTGGCGGCCTTCCGACGCAATCTCCTGTCCTTCGGGGCCCTGGCAGCGCTGATCCTGGTACTGGCCGCATCGAGCTGGTGGTGGTCGGTACAGAGCCGGCACCAGCATGCCCTCGCCCGCCAGTATCGCCGCTACAGCCGGGACCTCGCCCGCCATCGGCGGCTGCTGGCGGCGGTCACCGAGAACCTGCCCGAGCCGCTGGCACTCTATGCACGGGATGGTGCCTGTCTCTATGGCAATCCCGCCTTCCAGGAACTCGCCGGGGTGCCGGCCGGCAGCTCGGCGTCCACCCTCCGGGACAACCTGCCCAGCGGTCTGCGCAGCCTGCTCGACCGTCTCGCCCGCGAGGCGGCACATTCGGGACTGGCCGAGAGAGAGGGCGTGGCAATCGAGCTTCGCCGACAGACTCGGATCTTCGACCTGCTGGCGGTAACGCCGCAGCGGGAAGACACGGTCGAGGCGGTGGTGGTGGCCATGCGCGACGTCACCGAACGCTTCCTGCGCCAGCAGGAACGGGAGCGGCTGATCGACCAGACCGTGGCCGCCCTGGTACGTGCGGTGGAGAAGACCGACCCCTATCTGCTCGGCCACAGCCAGCGCATGGCCGCGGTCGCGCAGGCGATCGGGCGCGAGCTCGGCCTCGCGGAGCCGGAACGCGACAGGCTGCGGGTCTGCGCCGAGCTGTCGCAGATCGGCAAGCTGTTCGTGCCGCGCTCCCTGCTCCGCAAGGAGGGACGGCACACTCCCGAGGAGCAGCAGCGCATGCAGGAACACATCCGTCATCTGCGGGACGTGCTCGAGGGGCTGGAGCTGCCGCCGATGGTGGGCGAAGCGCTGGGCCAGATGTACGAACGGCTGGACGGCAGCGGCTATCCGGATGGGCTGCGCGGCGAGGAGATCGGCCTCGCGGCGCGGATCTTGGCGGTCGCCGACGTGTTCAGCGCCCGCACGAGCCCGCGCAGCTACCGCAGGGCCCTGCCACCGCGTACCGTACTCGGGCATCTCTGGGACCATCCCGAGCGCTACGATCCCGAGGTGGTGGGGGCACTCGCCAAAATGCTCGAACGCGGCATGTTCGCCGGAGAGGAAAGCGACGAACGTTCGACCCGGGCCGCCGAGCAGGCAGCCTTGGCGGACACGCCCTCATAGGCTAGCACAACGGGGCGCGGGCCGGCCCGAAGGGCCACTAACCACGCCAGCATCGGAGTGCTGCATGTCGGGCAGGGAGCCATGCCGCGGGGATCGTCTCGAGCGCTTGTTTTTCGGCGCGGGAATCGCGGTTCTGCTGTTCCTGGCAGGAATGGCGGCCGACCGCTACGGCCTGTTCCCGACGCCCCAGATCAACGCCGCCGTCGATGCGGCCAGGGACTGGCGGGCCAACTGGCGACACTATCTCGGAATTCGCTCCAAATGGCTGGAGCCCAACCGTCGCGGCTCCGGCGTGACCGTCTACGACGAGAAGCGCGCCCAACCCGGCATGACCTTCATCACCGCCTATCGAGACGGGCGGTTCGCTGCCTACTTGATCGACATGAAAGGTGAGATCCGGCACCGCTGGATCCCCGATCTCGACAAGGTGTGGGAGGCCTTCGGATACGGAACTGCGCCCATGCCGGACGCAGATTTCGCCGTCCACGGCGCCGATCTCGCTCCCAACGGGGATGTCATTCTGAATCTGTCGGCCGCCGGGGTGGTCCGGCTCGATCGCTGCGCCGGCATTCGCTGGGCCACCGCCTTCGGCGCCCATCACGACCTCTCCTATCTGCCCGACGGACGCATCGTCGTTCCCGGACGGCGGGTTCTGGAGGCGCCCTATGCAGAGCTGCCCTATGTGCGCCCTGGCCCCGACGGCACCTTCAAGGACGACAC
>CAYYZI010000469.1:0-2730 GCA_964475675.1 uncultured Geminicoccaceae bacterium | reverse complement strand
GTGCGATCCTCGCCCGCCGCCAGCACCATCCGCACCGCCTTGCTGGCGATCAGGATCTGGAAATGGAGGAGGTTGATGATCCGGGTCTCGAGGAACTGGGCCTCGGGCAGCGGTGCCGTGATCCTGAGCACCGGCTCGTTGGCGAAGAATACGGTGCCTTCGGGCATGGCGTCGACATCGCCGGTGAAGCGGAACGCGGCGAGCCGCGCGATCGCCTGCTGCGAAAAGCGGCCGCTGTCGCGCAGCCAGGCGAGCTCGGCCTCGCCGAAGCGCGCCTCCCGGAGAAAGCGGACCACCTGCTCGAGACCGGCGGCGACCAGGAAATTGCGGCAGGGCGGCAGTTTGCGGACGAAGAACTCGAACACCGCCGGCGCCGTCATCCCGGCCTCGAGATAGGCGTCGAACATGTTGAGTTCGTAGAGATCGGTCAGCAGCGGCGTCGACAGGATGTCGAAACCGTAGAGCTGCCGGTCGCGGCCCGTCTCCGCCTCGCTCATGACTCCTCCGCTTCCTCTGCCGGCCCTTCCTCTGCCGGCCCTTCCTCTGCCGGCCCTTCCTCGGCCGGCTCTTCCGCCGCCGGAGCCGCGGCCAGCGCCGCGATCACCTCCTCGTCGCTGGTCTGGGTGAAATCCTCGTAGAACTGGCCGACCGCCATGAAATCGCGCGGCGTGTGCAGACAGATCACCTGGTCCACCTCGGGTGCCAGCCGGGCGATGGTATCGGGCGGGGCCACCGGCACCGCCAGCACCAGCCTGCCGGGCCGCGCCCGACGCACCGCCCGCAGCGCCGCCAGCATGGTGGCGCCGGTGGCGATGCCGTCGTCGACCACGATCACCGTGCGTCCTTCGAGGGGCGGCCGCTCGCGGTCACCGAGATAGCGGCGCCGGCGTCGGGCGATCTCCTCGAGTTCGCGCGCCTTTTCCTGCTCCAGCCAGGCCTCGTCGGCGCCGGTCATGCGCATCACATCGCGATTGACGACCAGTTCCGGATGCTCGCCGTTGGCCACCGCCGCCAGCGCCAGCTCGGGCTGTCCGGGAGCACCGATCTTGCGCACCATGACGAGATCGAGTGGCGCTTTCAGGGCCTTGGCGATTTCCAGCCCGACCGGCACCCCGCCGCGCGGCAGCGCCAGTACCACGGCCGGTCCCTCGATCTTGCCGGCCAGCGCCTCGGCCAGCTCCCGCCCGGCATGATGTCTGTCCAGAAACCGCATGGCTGGGCCCTCCTTCGCGCTGCTCCGCGCACCCTACCCGAGATGCTCCGCGGACATGCCATCTTCGAGGCCGGTTCGCCTTGTGCGACGTCAAATCCGATGCCGCCACCGGGCCCGCTCGCGGAAGCTTGCGCCGGGCGCCGGGATGGCGTTTCTTCGCCCCGTCCCGAGGCCGCCGCAGCCGGGCTTCGTGCCGGGAGAGCGTCGCATGCTCCAGCTCTATCATCTGCCCCTCTGCCCCTTCAGCCGCAAGGTGCGGCTGGCGCTTTTGGAGAAGGCGCTGGTCACCGAATTCGCCGAGATCCAGCCCTGGGAGCACGATCCCGACTTCCTCGCCCTCAATCCGGCGGCCGAGGTGCCGGTGCTGGTCGATGGCGAGCTCGTGATCTGCGACAGCCGGGCCATCGTCGAATATCTGGAGGAGGCCTATCCCGAACACGATCTCCTGGGCGACACGCCGGCGCAGCGGGCCGAGACCCGGCGCCTGATGGGCTGGTTCGACGTCAAGTTCCGGCGCGAGGTGACCGACCCGATCTGGGGCGAAAAACTGCTGAAACGGCTCAAGCGTGCCGGCACCCCGAGCTCCGAGGCGCTGCGCGCGGGGGCCGCCAACATCCGCCTGCATCTGGCCTATATCTGCCATCTCTACGACGATCGCCGCTGGCTGGCCGGGGACCGCATGACCCTGGCCGATCTCACCGCCGCCGCCCATCTCTCGGTGCTGGACTATCTCGGCAGCGTCCCCTGGGAGGGTTTCGAGAGCGCCCGCAACTGGTACGCCAAGGTCAAGTCGCGCCCCAGCTTCCGGCCGCTGCTGATGGACCGCATCACCGCGCTTCGCCCCGCCCCCCATTACGACGATCTCGATTTCTGAGACGGGGGGCGCCATTTTGGGCGCCATGGACACGGCCAGGCTTCGTCGCGAGCTCGAGGAACGGGCGAAGGCGCTCGGTTTTGCGGAGATGCGCATCACCGAAGCGGCGCTGCCGCAGCGGGTGCGCCGGGAATACCGGCAATTCGTCGAGGCGGATCTGGCCGGCGAGATGGGCTGGCTGGTACGCGATCCGGAGCGGCGGGAGGATCCGCGCGGGCTCTGGCCCGAAGCTCGAACCGCCATCTGCCTGGCCATGAATTACGGTCCCGGCGGCGATCCTCTGGACGGGCTGCGCGACGGGGAACGGGGCTACATTTCGGTCTATGCCCGGGGCCGCGACTATCACGAGGTGATGAAGGGGCGGATGAAGCAGCTCGCCGGCTGGCTGCACGCCAGGAGCGGGGCGGCCGTCAAGGTCTTCGTCGATACCGCGCCGGTTCTGGAAAAGCCGCTGGCGCAGCGGGCCGGCCTCGGCTGGCAGGGCCGGCACACCAATCTGGTCTCCCGGCGCTTCGGTTCCTGGCTGTTCCTGGGCGTGATCCTGACCGATCTGGCCCTGCCCCGCGACCGGCCCGAAACCGATCGTTGCGGAAGCTGCCGGCGCTGCATCGCCGCCTGCCCCACCGGCGCCATCACCGGTCCC
>CAYYZI010000468.1:0-2742 GCA_964475675.1 uncultured Geminicoccaceae bacterium | reverse complement strand
ATGGGGGTTCTGGCTGGTGACGTAGAGGGTGAATTCCTCGGTGCCGGTATCGTAGCTGCCGATCGCCGCCCGCGGCTCGAGGGCGTTGGGAATGAGCCGGTTCTGGATGTGCTCCTGGGTGACCACATGGGCGGCATTGGCGAAGGCCGCATCGACCGCCGCCGCATCGCCGAGCTCCCAGTCGTAGATCAGGTTGTTGGGCACATCGTCATGGACCAGCGGCCCGTCATGAGCCTGGTCGACGAAGGCCACCGCCGGCAGCTCCTCGTAATCGACCTCCAGGGCCTCGGCGCCGTCCCTGGCCTGCTGCAGGGTCTCGGCGATGACCACCGCCACCGGATCGCCGACATAACGGGCGCGGTCGATCGCCAGCACCGGATGCGGTGCCGCCTTCATCGGCGAGCCGTCCTTGCTGTTGACCATCCAGCCGCAAATGAGGCCGCCGAGGCCGTCGGCCTCGGCGTCGGCGCCGGTGAACACGGCGATCACGCCGGGGACGGCGAGGGCGCCTTCCTTGTTGATGCCACGAATGCGGGCATGGGCGTGCGGCGAGCGCACGAATACCGCATGGGTCTGGCCGCGCAGGTTGATGTCATCGGTGTACCGGCCGCGGCCGGTGATGAAGCGGTGGTCCTCCTTGCGAGGTACCGCCGCCCCGATTCCCTTCTCCACCATGGTCTAGCCTCCCGTCCCCCTATTCCGCCGCCTGTGCCATGCCGCGCATCGTGGCGGCGGCGGCCAGCACCGACTTGACGATATTGTGATAGCCGGTGCAGCGGCAGAGATTGCCTTCGAGCCACTCGCGCACCTCGGTTTCGCTGGGGTCCGGGTTGCGCTCGAGCAGCTCCAGGCAGCTCATGATCATGCCGGGCGTGCAGAAGCCGCATTGCAGCCCGTGATTCTCGTGGAAGGCCTGCTGCAGCGGATGCAGCGTGCCGTCGCTGGCCAGCCCCTCGATGGTGGTGACCGTGGCACCTTCGGCCTGGACCGCCAGCATGGTGCAGGATTTGACCGAGCGCCCGTCGACATGGACCACGCAGCAGCCGCACTGGCTGGTATCGCAGCCCACATGGGTGCCGGTGAGACCGAGACCTTCGCGCAGGAACTCGACAAGCAGGGTGCGCGGCTCCACCTCGCCGCTGACCTGCTTGCCGTTGACCGTCATCGTCACTGTCGGCATCGACGAACCTCCCTCGGTTTGCGCCGCGGCTCGTGCGGCAAGTTCGATCTGTCCGGCTGGCCCCGGCGCGGCCGTTCCGCTCCAATCTTTATACGACCATGCGGCCGACGGCAAAGCCCGATCGCGCGCTGCTCAGGGGGCCAGCAGCCAGGCCAGAATGGCGAGCAGCAGAAGGATCCCGCCGACCCACACCCAAGGCTTCTGCAGCCATTCCGGAACCGGCGGTGCCGGCGGCGGGGCGGCCTCCACGGGCACCGCTTCGGGCGCCTCGCGCGCGGTCACCACCTCGGTGAACTTGCCGAAGAATTCGTCGGCCATTTTCTTGGCGGTGGCCTGGATGAGACGCGAGCCGATCTGGGCGAGCTTGCCGCCGACATCGGCCCGGGCCTCGTATCGCAGGATGGTCGCACCATCGACTTCCTCGAGGCGGACGGTGGCCGAGCCGCGGGCGAAGCCTGCGGGGCCACCCTTGCCCTCGCCGGAAATCACGTAGCTCTCGGGCGGGTTGATGTCGGACAGGGTGACATGCCCCCGGAAGCGGGCCTTGACCGGTCCGACCTTGGCCATCACCCGTGCCTCGAAGGCGTTGTCCGCGGTCTTCTCGAGCTCCTCGCAGCCGGGAATGCACTGTTTGAGGATCTCGGGATCGTTGAGCGCCTCCCACACCCGCTGGCGCGGAGCCGGGATGCGGTATTCGCCGGTCATCTCCATGGGCGAAATCCTTTGTTCTCTCGCGGTGGGGAATGGCTCCCGCTGCCGCGGCTCTTCTATTCGCTACGCTGGAGACTGTCGAGCCAGGCGAGGATGGCGGCGAGCTCCTCGCGGCTGGCGGCATCCTTCCAGGAAGGCATGGCGAGGCCCGATTCGGTCCGTGGCCGTCCCTCCAGCACCGTGCGCCAGTAGATCTCCAGCCAGTCCTCGCCGTAGCGCCAGCGCATCAGCCGCAGATCGCGCGGCCGGTCCGGGCCCACCGCACCCGGCCCGTGGCAATGGGCGCAGCCCAGCACCGCATCGAACAGCTTGCGCCCCTCCTGCGGATCGCGGCCGATCGCCGCCAGCCGCACATCGTCACGCCTGGCAGCTTCGGCCTTGCGCTGCGGCTCGCCAGCCGGAGGGCGGGCGGCGGCCAGCCAGTCCCAGCGGATGCTGGCATCCTGGCCGAGACCGTAGAGCTTGCCCAGATAGTCGATATCCAGCTCGAGTTCGGGCAGCAGTTCCTGCAGCCGATCGCGCAGTTCCTCGTTGCCGCGGGCGACGCCGATGGCCGACTGCCAGCGCATGCGCGGCCCCTCGACGGCGACGATGTAGAGCTTGCCTCGCGCGCGCGTGCGATCGTACCAGCCGGCCACCGCGTCCCAGACGAAGGCGGCATCGACCCGGCCTTCGAGCAGCAGCTCCAGGGCTTGTTCCGGTTCCCGCACGGTGACCGCGGTGATGTCGTCGCGGGTGGCCAGCGCGTTGGCAGCGGAGGTGTTGAAGACCACCGCCACCCGCTCGCCGGCGACGTCCTCGATGCCGCGGATTTCCCGCTCCTCGGGGAACACCAGGGCGTAGCCGAGATC
>CAYYZI010000467.1:0-2758 GCA_964475675.1 uncultured Geminicoccaceae bacterium | reverse complement strand
ATAGATACCCAGTGGGAATTGTTTTACGACGCCAACACTTTAAAATGGCGGGGCGCGGGTGACCCGCCAGCCATCGGTCAGATAGTTGCTGTAGATCGCCCCGGGGATGTGCCCCTCGGCATAGCTTTCCGCCGATCCGCCGTCGATCGCGTTGCGGATGTCGAGCACCACCAGATCGGGTTCGCCGAGCCGCGCCTCGAGCCAGTCCGCGCGCACCAGCGGACCGGGCAGCTCCAGGGCCTGCGCCGGCATGCCCAGGGGCAGGGCCAGCAGCAGGCCGGCCAGAAGCACCGTTTTCCTCCACATCGCCGCTCTCCTCGTCGGGGTTCGTGGTTATTTACACTATCGCATGTCACGATATGATGCAATCCATCAATATTGTGTGCAATTGCTCCACGCTACCACTGTTTCCGAGGTCCCTGCCTATCCGACGGCGTCCTCGGAGGGCAGATCCTCCATCCATTCGTCGACCAGGGCGAAGAAGCCGGATTTGTGGCGGGCCGCCCATTCCCGCAGATCCCAGGGCCGCTCGCCGGCCTCCATCACCGCCTCCCGGCCGATGAACAGCCAGGCCGGGATCCGCTCCCCGCCGCTGTCCACGAGATGGAGCTCGGCCCGGTACTCGTCCGATTCGTAATGGTTGATGCGGCGGACATCCTCGGGCCCGGGGAGGAACAGCAAACCCTCCACCACAGCTTCGGGATCGGGCAGGAGAACCGGGTAGCTGGCATTGCGCGCGGCCACCCGCCGAAAGCCCGAAAGCCGGGCCGGCCGCAGTTCCTCCGCGCCCACCGGGCGCCCGAGGAGATGGGCCAGGATGTCCCGGTCCATGAGGGTTCCGAAGAAAAAGATCGGCGTCCGGCCGGCCGCCTCCGGGGGCACTTCCTCGGCCACCGCCAGCGGTCGCGGCCATTGCGCAGGGGCCCGCATGCCTTCCCGTCTCCCTCGCCGGCCATCGGGTCCGCCCAGATAGCGGCAAGGCCGCCGGCCGGCAAGTTCAGCTCAGGAAATCCACCAGACGGCCGCGCAGGGGTTCGTCGGGGCGCCGGCGGCGGCGGCGTTTCTCGAGCGGGGTACGCAGGACTCCGCCATCCTCCGGCCGGTAGGGGCGATAGGGGCCGGCCAGCGCGCGCCGCTCGGGCAATTCCTCGCGGCCGCCCGGCGCAATGATGGTGATCACCGGCTGCGGCGCCGTGATCATGGGGCGTCTCCCGTCAATCTTCTGTTAACATAACCGCAGCACGCGCGGGGCGCAGCGTCGATGGACGCCGCGGCATCACCGGGTATGGCCGCCGCCGGCATCTTGCCAGCGGCGGGCCCTCCATCATACGCTTGCGCATATCGCACCGCGGGCGGGGCGCACCGCATTTTCGAGGGATCGATCGATGCGACGGAAATTGTTCGGAACCGACGGTATTCGCGGCGTCGCCAACCGGTTTCCCATGACCGCCGACACCGCCTTGCGCCTGGGCCGGGCGGCGGGACAGATCTTCCGCCGCAGCACCGCGCCCCATCGGGTGGTGATCGGCAAGGACACCCGCCTTTCCGGCTACATGCTGGAACCGGCGCTGACCGCCGGCTTCATCTCCGCCGGCATGGACGTGATGCTGGTGGGGCCGATGCCGACCCCGGCCGTCGCCTTTCTCACCCGCAGCCTGCGCTGTGATATCGGGGTGATGATCTCGGCCTCCCACAATCCCTTCCACGACAACGGCATCAAGCTGTTCGGCCCGGACGGCTTCAAGCTCTCGGATGCGCTCGAGGCCCGGATCGAGGAGGTGATGGAGGGGCTCGACGGCGACGGGCTGGCCGATCCCGAAGCGCTGGGCCGGGCACGCCGGCTGGAGGATGCGCGCGGCCGCTATCTCGAAAACCTCAAGAACAGTTTCCCGCGCGATCTCGATCTCGCGGGCATCAAGGTGGTGATCGATTGCGCCCATGGTGCTGCCTACCATCTTGGCCCGGACCTCCTGTTCGAACTGGGCGCCGAGGTGGTCCCCATCGGTACCGCTCCCAACGGCCTCAACATCAATCGCGGCTGCGGCTCCACCGCTCCCGAGGCCTGCCGCCGGGCGGTTCTGGAACATGGCGCCGATCTCGGCATCTCCCTCGATGGCGATGCCGACCGGGTGATCCTCATCGACGAGCATGGCGAAATCCTCGACGGCGATCAGCTCCTGGCGGTGGTGGCGACGAGCTGGCAGGAACAGGAGCGCCTGCGGGGTGCGGCCATCGCCGCCACCGTGATGTCCAATCTCGGCCTCGAACTCTACCTGCGGGAACGCGGCCTCTCCCTGCTGCGCACCAGGGTCGGCGACCGCTATGTGGTGGAGACGATGCGGGCCCGCGGACTCAATCTCGGTGGTGAGCAGTCCGGCCACATCATCCTCTCCGATTTCGCCACCACCGGCGACGGTCTCCTGGCGGCCCTGCAACTGCTGGCGGTGATGCGGCGCCACAACCGGCCGTTGAGCGAGATCGGGCGTCCCTTCGAGCCGCTGCCACAGAAGCTCGAGAACCTGCCCGCGCGCGGTCTCGATCTCGAAGCGGCGCCGGTGCGCGCCGCCCTCGCGGCGGCCGAAGAGCGCCTTTCGGACGACGGTCGTGTGGTGGTCCGTCCTTCCGGCACCGAGCCCGTGGTGCGGGTGATGGTCGAGGCCCGCGATCCGGCCCTGCTCGACGAGGTCATGGACCAGCTCCGGGAGGCGCTTTCCACCGCTCCTACCGCCGGCGGATAACAACCAACGGTAGAAAAGCT
>CAYYZI010000466.1:0-2762 GCA_964475675.1 uncultured Geminicoccaceae bacterium | reverse complement strand
GACAGCATCACCGCATCCGCCCCGTCATAGACGGCGGTCGCCACATCCGAGGCCTCGGCCCGGGTGGGGGCGGGCGATTCGACCATGCTCTCCAGCATCTGGGTCGCCACCACCACCGGCTTGCCGGCGGCGCGACAGCGACGGATGATGCGCTTTTGGAGCCCGGGCACGTCCTCGGGCGGCATCTCCACGCCGAGATCGCCGCGTGCCACCATGATGCCGTCGGCGAGATCGACGATCTCGTCGAGATGTTCGATCGCCGCCGGTTTCTCGATCTTGGCCATCACCGCCGCCCGCCCCGAGATCAGCTTGCGGGCCTCGGCCACATCCTCCGGCCGCTGCACGAAGGAAAGGGCCACCCAGTCGGTGCCGAGATCCAGCGCCAGTGCGAGATCGCGGGTATCCTTCTCGGTCAGCGCCGGGATCGGCAGGGCGACCCCCGGCACGTTGACCCCCTTGTTGTTGGACAGCACGCCACCGACCTCGACCACGGTCAGCGCGAAATCCTCGCCGCTTTCCTGGATCCGCAGACGCACCCGGCCATCGTCCAGCAGCAGCTCGTGGCCGGGGCCGACGGCGGCGAAGATTTCGGGATGGGGCAAAGAGACACGGCGAACGTCGCCGGGTGCCGGATCGAGATCGAGGCGGAAGGTCTGTCCCGGCTCCAGCCGTACCCGGCCCTCCCGGAAGCTGCCAATCCTGAGCTTCGGCCCCTGCAGATCCATCAGCACGCCGAGCGGCCGGCCGAGCTCGGCCTCCACCGCCCGCACCGCCCGATAGCGCTCCCGCTGCTCCTGGTGGCCGCCGTGGCTGAAGTTGAGACGGAACACATCGGCCCCGTCGCCGGCCATGGCCGTGATCACTTCCTCCCGCGAGCTCGCCGGGCCGAGGGTCGCCACGATCTTGGTGCTCTTGAGAAAGGGCATGTCGGGTCCGTTCATGCTGGGCTGCCGTCGCCCATCGCCTTACGCCAGGCCTGTCCGTTTGTCATGACCGTTGCGTGGCCAGCCGGCGCGTCTGGCGGGCGGGAAGACGCGCGGCTATGCTGGCCCGGTACCGCAAGCTGCCGGGCAGGGGGTGTGACATGGCGCGATGGTTGATCCTGGCTTTCCTGCTGCTGCTTCCGGGCGGGTACCGGGCCGAAGCGGCGGCCGATCCCCGGACCCTCACCATCGGCATCACCCAGTATCCGGCGACCCTCCATCCCAACATCGATTCGATGGCCGCCAAGAGCTACGTGCTGGCGATGACCCGCCGCCCGCTCACCGAATACGACGCCGAATGGCAGCCGCGCTGCTTTCTCTGCACCGAGCTGCCGACCTTCGAGAACGGGCTGGCGAAGGAGGTGCGCAACCCCGAGGGCGGACGCGGCGTGGCCCTGACCTACACCATCCGGCCCGAGGCCCGCTGGGGCGACGGCACGCCGGTGAGTACCGAGGACGTGCTGTTCACCTGGGAAGTGGGACGCCATCCGCAGAGCGGGGTCGGCAATGCCGAGATGTACCGGCGCATCTACAAGATCGAAGTGATCGACGAGAAGACCTTCACCGTCTTCGACGAGAAGCTGACCTTCCAGTACAATACCCTGAACGATTTCCGCCTCCTCCCCGCCCATCTCGAGCGCCCGGTCTTCGAGGCCGATCCGGCGACCTACCGCAACCGCACCCTCTATGACACCGATCCCACCAAACCGGGGCTCTATTTCGGTCCCTACCGGATCACCGAGCTGGTCTCCGGCAGCCATATCGTGCTCGAGCGCAACCCCGGCTGGTACGGCCGCGAGCCCTGGTTCGACCGCATCGTCGTGCGGGCCATCGAGAATACCGCCGCACTGGAAGCCAACCTGCTGTCCGGCGAGATCGACATGATCGATGGCGGGCTGGGCATGAGCCTCGATCAGGCGCTGGCCTTCGAGCGCCGCAACGGCGATCGCTTCACCGTCCACTACCAGCCCGGCCTCGTCTACGAGCATATCGATCTGATGCTCGACAATCCGCTCTTGGCCGATCGCCGCGTCCGCCAGGCGCTGCTCTACGCCATCGACCGGCAGACGCTGGTCGACCAGCTCTTCGCCGGCAGGCAGCCGGTGGCCGATACCAACGTGCACCCCCTCGACTGGGTCCACGACCCCGACGTTCCGCGCTACCGCTACGACCCGGAGCGGGCGGCGGAACTGTTCGCCGCGGCCGGGTTCCGCCCGGGTGCCGACGGCATCCTGGTGGATGCGCAAGGACGGCGGCTGAGCCTCGAGCTGATGACCACCGCCGGCAACCGCACCCGCGAGCTGGTCGAGCAGGTGCTGCAGGGCATGTGGCGCAAGGCCGGGGTCGAGATCACCATCCGCAACGAGCCGGCCCGGGTCTTCTTCGGCGAGACGGTGGCCAAGCGCAAGTTCACCGCCATGGCCATGTTCGCCTGGATCAGTTCGCCCGAGAATCCGCCCCGCTCGACGCTCCATTCCGAGGAGATCCCGAGCGCCGAAAACGGCTGGTCCGGGCAGAACTATACCGGCTATCGCAACCCCGAGATGGACGCGCTGATCGATGCCATCGAGGTGGAGCTCGATCGCGAGCGGCGGCGCGAGCTGTGGTCCGAGCTGCAGCGTCTCTATGCCACCGACCTGCCGGTGCTGCCGCTCTATTTCCGTGCCAATCCGCATATCTGGCCGAAATGGCTGGAAGGGGTGACCCCTACCGGGCACCAGGCGCCGACCACGCTGTGGATCGAGAACTGGCGCCGCCGGCAGTAGCCGCGGCCGCACC
>CAYYZI010000465.1:0-2774 GCA_964475675.1 uncultured Geminicoccaceae bacterium | reverse complement strand
GATCCACACCGGCAAGTGGCTGGCTCATCACGACCGCATTCTGATCAGCACCGGGTGGTCGGCCTCGCTGATCAGCCCCTCCGCCTCCATCCGCTCGATCAGCCGGGCAGCGGTATTGTAGCCGATCGACAGCTTGCGCTGCAGATAGCTGGTCGAGGCCTTGCCGTCGCGGGCGACGATCTGCACCGCCTGCTCGTAGAGCCCGTCCTGGCTGCTGCTGTCGGCGGCAGGTGCCGCACCGCTATTGTCGAGCGGAGCCTCGTTGGTGATGTCGTCGAGATAGTCGGGCTCTCCCTGGGCCTTGAGATGGGCCACCACCTCCTCGACCTCCTGATCGGTGACCAGCGGGCCGTGGATGCGGATGACGCGGTCGCCGGGCATCACATAGAGCATGTCGCCCTGGCCGAGGAGCTGTTCCGCCCCGGGTTCGTTGAGGATGGTGCGGCTGTCGATCTTCGAGCTCACCCGGAAGCTGATGCGCGAGGGCAGGTTGGCCTTGATGACGCCGGTCAGCACGTCGACCGAGGGGCGCTGGGTGGCGACGATGAGATGGATGCCGGCGGCCCGTGCCTTCTGCGACAGGCGCTGGATGCAGCTCTCGATCTCCTTGCCGGCGGTGAGCATCAGATCGGCCACCTCGTCCACCACCACCACGATCAGCGGCAGCGGCGTCATGTCGATCTCCTGCTCCTCGAAAATGGGGGCGCCGGTACCCGCCTCGAAGCCCACCCGCACCCGCCGGGTGAGCTGCTCGCCGCGGGCCGCGGCCTGCATCAGGCGGCGGTTGTAGGAGAAGATGTCGCGCACGTTCATGTGCGACATCAGCCGGTACCGCTCGTCCATCTGCCGCACCACCCATTTGAGGCTGACCACCGCCTTGTGGGGGTCGGTGACCACCGGTGCCAGCAGATGGGGAATGTCCTCGTAGACCGAAAGCTCGATGACCTTGGGATCCACCAGGATGATGCGGCACTGCTCGGGCGTCAGCCGGTAGAGCAGCGACAGGATCATGGCATTGATGGCCACCGACTTGCCGGCGCCGGTGGTGCCCGCGATCAGCAGATGCGGCATGCGCGCCAGATCGACCACGATCGGCGTGCCGCCGATATCCTTGCCGAGCGCCAGTGGCAGCCGCGCCTCGCTCTGGCGGTACACCTCGCTTTCGAGAAGCTCGCGCAGATAGACGGTCTCGCGTCGGGGATTGGGGAGCTCGATGCCGATCACGTTGCGGCCGGGAATGGTGGCCACGCGCACCGAGATGGCGCACAGGCTGCGGGCGATGTCGTCGGCGAGGTTGATCACCCGCTGGGCGCGGGTGCCGGGCGCCGGCTCCAGCTCGAACAGGGTCACCACCGGTCCCGGCTTGGCATCGATGATCTCGCCGCGCACGCCGAAATCGTCGAGCACGCTTTCCAGACGCCGCGCGGTCTCGGCCAAGGCGTTCTTGGTCAGCGAGGCATGGCGGTTGTGCCGCGGCGTCGCCAGCATCTCGAGCCGCGGCAGCTCGAAGGTCCCGGCCGGTTCGGACGCCGGTTCGAGGGCGGCTTCCGCCGGCACCCTGGCCCGCCGGCGCGGAGTCTTCCGGGCGGGTTTGCGGGGCGCGGTCGCCGGCCTCGGGGAATGCTCCGCTTCCACCTCCTCGCGGTGCACCGGCGCGAGGCGCCGCGGCCGGATCGGGGCGCTGACGATGTCCTCCTCCTCGGGCTGCAGCCATGCCGCGAGACGCGCGAACAGGCTGCGCCGGGGCGCAGTCCCGGCCGGTTCCGGGAGATCCTCCACCTCCTCCTCTATCACCGGTCTGGGGTCGGTCGGCCGGGGCCGGGACGGAGGATGCGACCGGGCACCTCGCCGGCCGAGCTCGCCACCCGACCGACATGCCGGCCGAGCCAGAGCGAGGCATGGCCGAAGCGGCCCACGGCCCGGAAGGATTCGCCCCAGCGCAGGCCGAGCGCGGTGATCCCCAGCAGCACCGAAAGGGCGAGGCCGCTCCAGAAATAGGCATCCGGGCCGAGCCTCGGCTGCAGCCGCCAGAGCATGAAATCGCCGACCACGCCGCCGAGGCCGACCCGAAACGGCCAGCCGCTGTCGGCGCCCAGCGGCAGGGCCGCGAGAAAGGCGGAAATCGCCAGCAGCGCCGGCGGCAGCGCCACCAGCGGCAGCCACGGCCAGCGCAGCGGCCGGGCCAGTACCAGCCGCAGGCCCCAGGACAGGAGGACCAGCGGCAGCAGCCAGCCACTCAGCCCGATCACCTGATAGACGGCATCGGCGAGATATGCTCCGACCAGTCCGGCCGGATTGGCGAGCCCACCCTCGCCGAGGCTGTTGAAGGAGGGGTCGGCGGGATCGAAACCGCCCAGCGCCAGTGCCGTGAAGGCACCGGCACCGACCAGGACCACCCCGCCCAGCCGGCGCAGGGCGGAGCCCAGCCAGGCGAGGGCCGGAGAAGGCAAGGAGAGTCGCAACGTCGAAGACGCCATACGATCCGTTCCTCGTACTACTGTCGCAGGTCCCAATGCTCCGACACGCCGATCAGGCGATCGAGAGCTTCGCCTATTGTCGCCTCGTCATGGACCATCGCAAGGCGAATATAGCGATGGCCCGGACTTTCCGGGCCCGCTGTGGCACTCAGGAAAGTGCCGGGCAGCACCTTGAGGGCGGCTTTCGTCCACAGCTCGCGGGCGGCCGCCACCCCGTCGCCGACATCGAGCCACAGGAAGAAGCCGCCGGCCGGCCGGACGAAGCCGAAGCGGCCGGCGAGGCGGGCTTCGGCGATG
>CAYYZI010000464.1:0-2777 GCA_964475675.1 uncultured Geminicoccaceae bacterium | reverse complement strand
GATGACCCACAGCCACGCCCTCGATCTGGCGATCGTCGAGGCGGTGCTGCGGCGCCGCGATTTCACCTGGCTCGGGCTGATCGGCTCGGCCACCAAGCGCGCGCGCTTCGAGAGCCGGCTGCGGGCGGCCGGCATCGCCGAGGATCTCCTGGCGCGGCTGGTCTGTCCGATCGGGATATCCGGCATCACCGGCAAGGAGCCGGCGGTGATCGCCGTGGCCACGGCGGCCCAGCTCCTGCTGGCCTTCGAGGCGGCCGCGGCGCGGCGGCGCCATTGCCGGCGGGCGGAGGCCGGCGCATGAACGAGGTGCCGGCCCGGCTGGAACTTCGCGGCATCACCAAGCGCTTTCCGGGAGTGCTGGCCAACGACCATGTCGATCTCGCGGTGCGGCCGGGCGAGATCCATGCGCTGCTGGGCGAGAACGGCGCCGGCAAGAGCACGCTGGTGAAGATCGTCTACGGGGTCCTGCAGCCCGACGAGGGCGAGATCGTCTGGCAGGGAAGGCCGGTCGAGATCCGCAGCCCGCATCAGGCGCGGCGCCTCGGCATCGGCATGGTGTTCCAGCATTTCACCCTGTTCGAGGCTTTGAGCGTGCGCGAGAACATCGCCCTCGGTCTCGAGGAGCGTCTCGAGCGGACTACACTCGAAACACGCATCCGCGAGGTCTCCGAGGGCTACGGCCTGCCGCTCGACCCCGATCGCGACGTCCACACCCTTTCGGTGGGCGAGCGCCAGCGCATCGAGATCCTGCGCTGTCTGCTGCAGAACCCGAAACTCCTGGTGATGGACGAGCCCACTTCCGTGCTCACCCCGCAGGAAGTGGAAAAGCTGTTCGAGACCCTGCGGCGGCTGGCCGCCGAGGGCTGCTCCATTCTCTACATCAGCCACAAACTCGAAGAGGTGAAGGCGCTCTGCGAACGGGCCACCATCCTGCGGGAGGGCAAGGTGGTGGCGGTCTGCGACCCGCGCAGGGAAACCGCCCGCAGCATGGCCGAGATCATGGTCGGCAGCGCCATTCGCGAACCGGCGCGGCCGGCCGGCCGCCTCAAGCGGGCGCCGCGGCTGGTGGTCGACCGGCTGTCGATGGAAGGCGAGGGACCGTTCGGCATTGCGCTTCGCGACATCTCCCTGCTGGTGCGGCGGGGCGAGATCCTGGGCATCGCCGGAGTGGCCGGCAACGGCCAGGACGAGCTGCTGGCCGCCCTGTCGGGGGAAAGGCTGGCACCGAAGGCGGAGATGATCCGCATCGGCGGTGCTCCCGTCGGCCGTCTGGGGCCGACCCGCCGTCGCCGGCTGGGGATGTGCGTCATTCCGGAGGAGCGCAATGGCCATGCGGCGGTGGCCGAGCTGACGCTCGCCGAGAACGCGCTGCTTTCCGCCCATGCCCGTCTCCAGCTTCTGCGGCTGGGGTTCATCCGGCGGCGGGCGGTGGCCGCCTTCGCCCGGCGCATCATCGAGCGCTTCGATGTGCGCACGCCCGGCGTGGAGGCCACCGCCGGCAGCCTCTCCGGCGGCAATCTCCAGAAGTTCGTGGTCGGTCGCGAGATCCTGCAGAATCCCGAGGTGCTGATCGCCGCCCAGCCCACCTGGGGGGTCGATGCCGGGGCGGCGGCGGCCATCCATGCAGCCCTCATGGAACTGGCCGACCGGGGCACGGCGGTGCTCGTCATTTCCCAGGATCTGGACGAACTCCTGGCCCTCACCGACCGGCTGGCGGTGATGCATGCCGGGCGCCTGTCGCGCAGCTTCGAGACCGCAGGGGTGGAGATCGGCCGGATCGGCATGCTGATGGCGGGGATCGGGGAAACGGGCATGGCGGAGGCGGGGCAAGGTGGCGCTTAGGATCGAAGCCCGGCCCGAGCCCTCCCGCTCGATGCAGGTCGCCACCCCGTTCCTGGCGGTGATCCTGACCGTGGCCAGTGGCGCCCTGCTGTTCGCCCTGCTCGGCCGCGATCCGCTGTTGAGCCTGCACGCCTTTTTCATCACTCCGGTCTCCACCCTCTACGGGCTCGGGGAACTGGGCCTCAAGGCGACCCCGCTGATCCTCATCGGCGTCGGTCTGGCGGCCGGTTTCCGCGCCAATGTCTGGAACATCGGCGCCGAAGGCCAACTCGTCCTCGGCGCCATCTGCGGCGGCGGCGTGGCGCTCTGGTTCTGGGAAGTGGACGCGCCCTGGGTGTTCCCGCTGATGGTCGTCGCCGCGGTGGCCGGCGGCATGCTGTGGGCGGCGATCCCGGCCTTCCTCAAGACCCGCCTCGATGTCAACGAGATCCTGGTCAGCCTGATGCTGACCTATGTCGCGGCGCTGCTGCTCTCGGCACTGGTCTACGGCCCCTGGAAGGACCCCGAGGGCTTCAACTTTCCCCAGTCGCGGATGTTCGGCGAGGCCGCCCTGATGCCGCCCATCCTCGAAGGCACGCGGCTGCATGCCGGGATTCTGGTGGCCCTCGCAGTGGCCCTCGCCGCCTGGCTGTGGCAGGCCCGCACCCTCTCGGGCTTCGCCCTCAAGGTGGTCGGACTGGCGCCGGCGGCGGCCCGCTTCGCCGGCTTCCAGCAGCGCCACACGGTGTGGGTGACGCTGCTCCTGGGCGGCGGTCTCGCCGGTCTCGCGGGCCTCTTCGAGGTGGCCGGGCCGATCGGCCAGCTCGTCCCGCAGGTGTCGCCCGGCTACGGCTTCACCGGCATCATCGTCGCCTTTCTCGGGCGCCTTCACCCGATCGGTGTGATCCTGGCCGGGCTGCTGGTGGCGCTCTCCTATATCGGCGGTGAGGCGGCAC
>CAYYZI010000463.1:0-2826 GCA_964475675.1 uncultured Geminicoccaceae bacterium | reverse complement strand
GCTCCATGCCGATCTCCGCGGCATTCTCGATCTGCGCATTGCTGCCGCCGAGCACTGCGCAGAGGCCGCCAGCGGCCATCGAGCAGGCCACCCCGACCTCGCCCTGGCAGCCCACCTCGGCGGCGGCGATCGAGGCGTTCTCCTTGTAGAGCATGCCGATCGCCCCGGCGGTCAGCAGGAAATCCACCACCCCCCGCTCCGAGGCGCCCGGCACGAAGCGCACATAATAGGCGAGCACCGCCGGGATGATGCCGGCCGCACCGTTGGTGGGTGCGGTCACCACCCGTCCGCCCGCGGCATTCTCCTCGTTGACCGCCAGCGCATAGAGATTGATCCAGTCGAGCACGGTGAGCTGGTCCTTGAGCCCGGCCTCCGGTCGCCGCGTGAGTTCGGCATAGAGGCCGGGTGCGCGACGACGCACTCCCAACCCGCCGGGCAGGATCCCTTCGGCGCGGCAGCCCCGCTCGATGCTCGCCTCCATCGCCTTCCAGATGCGCCCGAGACCGCTCGCCACCTCGGCAGGGCTCCGCCAGACCGTCTCGTTCTCGAGCACCAGTTCGGCGATCCGCAGGCCCTGCCCGGCGGCGCGTTCCAGGAGCTCGGCGGCCGAGGAAAAGGGATGCGGCAGGACGACATTGCTGCGGTCGGCCGAGGGTGCGGCGGCCTCCTCCTCGCTGAGGACGAAGCCCCCGCCGGTCGAGTAGTAGATCTCCTCCAGCAGCGTCTCTCCGTCCTTGGTGAGGGCGCGAAAGCGCATGCCGTTGGGGTGCCGCGGCAGGCTCTGGCCTTGGAGGAAGAGGAGATCGCGGGGTTCCTCGAAGGCGATCTGCGGACCGCCGCCGAGACGCAACCGCCGCCGGGCGCGGACCTCTTCGACCAGTGACTGCGCGGCCTCGGGGTCGACGGTTTCCGGATCCTCTCCCAGAAGCCCGAGGATCACCGCCCGATCGGTGGCATGTCCTTTGCCGGTGAGCGCCAGCGATCCGTAGAGCGCGATCTCCAGGCGCCCCACCTCCGGCAGCAGGGCCCGGCTGTGGAGTTCGCCGAGGAAACGCCCTGCCGCCCGCATCGGCCCGACGGTGTGCGAACTCGACGGACCGATGCCGATGGTGAACAGATCGAAAACGGAAAGAGGCATGTTCCACCTCGGCCGCTACGCGCATGCCTGCTTGGGCCGGCGCGCGGAACGACGCTATCGGGTTTGCGACAGAATGCATCTCAGGACGGGCCTCGCGCCGGCCCCGGGGTCGCCCGGTTCCAGCGCGCCAGCCGCGCCTTCATACGCCGGACATGGCTGCCCGGCCAGAACAGACGACCACAACGCGGGCAGCGGGTGAAAGGTCCGGGCAGGCGGCGCGCCGGTTCGGGAATGCCGGCGGCGATCGGGTCGTTCAGCTCCTCGAGCTCGGCATTGTCCACCAGGCAGCGGCTGAAAGGGGCGTGCAGCCAGTCGATGCCGAATTCCTCTTGCAGGATGCGGGCGAGCTCGGGCAGGCCGGTCATCGGCAGGCGGCGGATCTCGACATCGGGCGCGCTCAGGGAACGGTCGCAGGTGAGAAGGATGCGCCCCTCGCGACGGGCGATCTCCAGGAGCGTGCCGTCACGCGCCTGCGGCGGAGCCAGGGCGGTATCGTAGCCGGCGGCCCGCAGCCAGCGGGCGAGATGGGCGAGCATGGCATCGCACAGGAAACGCGGTGGGTGCTCGCCGGACGGCCCGGCCTGCGGGCGGGAACCCGGCTCAGCCGAGCCGGGGCCGGGTGGCGAGGGCATGGCGTACCAGAGCCTCCACCCGCTGGCGCTCTTCCCCCACCAGTGGCAGGCGCGGAGGCCGCACCCATTCGCGGCCGGTACCGGTGAGCTGGTTGGCGAGCTTGATCATCTGCACGAGCTTCCTCTCGGTATCGAGGTGGAGAAGGGGCATGAACCAGCGATAGAGGGCCAGGGCCTCGTCCAGCCGCCGGGCGCTCGCCAGCTCGAACAGGCGCACCGCTTCCACCGGCAGGCTGTTGGCCAGACCGGATACCCATCCGACCGCACCGCACAGCACGTTCTCGAGCAGCAGATCGTCGACCCCGCAGAAGATCCGGAAGCGATCTCCGAAATGGTTGATCATGTCGGTGATGCGCCGGCTGTCATGGGAGGAATCCTTGACCGCCACGATGTTGTCGCGGCCGGCCAGGCTCTCCAGCGCGGCGGGCTGGAGATCGACGTGGTAGGCGACCGGGTTGTTGTAGATCATGATCGGCAGGCGGGTGGCCTCGGCGATGGCCGAAAAATGGACGACCGCCTCGCGCTGGTCCTGCGGATAGACCATCGCCGGCAGGACCATCAGCCCGTCGCAGCCGGCCCGCTCCGCCCTCTCCGCCGCCTCGATGGCGAAGGTGGTGGTGTACTCGGCGATCCCGGCCAGTACCGGCACGCGACCATCGGCAACCTCCACCGCCGCGGCCGCCACCTTTTCCTTCTCCTCGGGGCGCAGCGAGGTGTTCTCGCCCAGCGTGCCGAGCATGACGAGACCGGTGCAGCCGGCCTCGAGACACAGCGCCGCATGGCTGCGGGTGGCATCGAGATCGAGCGACCCGTCCTCGTGAAATTCCGTCATCAGCGCCGGAAACACGCCCTTCCAGTCGACCCGCATGGTTCCTCCTCCGCCGGGTTTCAGCCGATGGCGTTCGGATCCCCGGAAAATTCCAGACTGCAGAAACCACCGCCCTCGAACCGGTCGCCGATCGGGTCCGGAGGGAGCTCGGCCTGGGCCGCGAGGGCCTCGGCCGCGTGATCCTCGGCGCGATGACAGGGCCGGTAGCCGAGCCGTCGGGCGGTCTC
>CAYYZI010000462.1:0-2845 GCA_964475675.1 uncultured Geminicoccaceae bacterium | reverse complement strand
AGGGGCGGGCTCGGCGAAGAGCAGCACCGTCCCGCCGGGAGCGGGGCAGGATCGCCGCCCCAGGCGGTCCGCGCTGGACCCGAGCGGATGGCGGATGGCGGAGGAACGGGTTGTGCAACGGCGGCGAGGGATCTAAACTGGGCGTTGAGTGAGCCTGGAATCAATCGACGCTGACCCTCGCTGATCGGAAATGCGCCCGGATGGATTGCCTGAGTGGTAGGTTGGGGTTTGACGAACAAGTCGTGAACATCCATAAACGACGCGACGAGGAGAACAGGGGTCGATGAAGATCCAGCGCAGGTTCACTCGGGCTGGCGAAAGCCCGTACGCGAAGATCCCCTTCCGGACGGCGGTCAGCGAGATCCGCAATCCGGACGGCACGGTGGTGTTCCGGCTCGAGGATATCGAGGTGCCGAGCCACTGGTCGCAGGTGGCGGTCGACGTGCTGGCCCAGAAATATTTCCGCAAGGCGGGAGTGCCCGCCCGCCTGCGGCCGGTGCGCGAGAAGGGCCTGCCCGCCTGGCTGTCGCGTCACGTCGCCGACCAGCAGGCACTGGAGCGGCTGCCGGTGGAAAAGCGCTTTGTCGGCGAGCGCCGTGCCCAGGAGGTGTTCGACCGCCTCGCCGGGACCTGGACCTACTGGGGCTGGAAGGGCGGCTATTTCGACAGCGAGGAGGATGCGAGCGCCTTCTTCGACGAGCTCCGCTACATGATGGCGATGCAGTACGGCGCCCCCAACTCGCCGCAATGGTTCAACACCGGCCTGCACTGGGCCTACGGCATCGACCGACCGCCCCAGGGGCATTTCTTCGCCGATCACAGGACCGGCAAGATCCATGCTTCGAGCTCGGCCTACGAGCGTCCCCAGCCCCATGCCTGCTTCATCCAGAGCATCAAGGACGATCTCGTCAATCCGGGCGGCATCATGGATCTGTGGATCCGCGAGGCGCGCCTGTTCAAGTACGGCTCCGGCACCGGCACCAACTTCTCCTCGCTCCGGGGCGAAGGCGAGCCGCTGTCCGGCGGCGGCCGATCCTCCGGCCTGATGAGCTTTCTCAAGATCGGCGATCGCGCCGCTTCGGCCATCAAGTCCGGCGGCACCACCCGGCGCGCCGCCAAGATGGTGATCGTTAATATCGACCATCCGGATATCGAGCAGTTCATCGACTGGAAGGTGATCGAGGAGCAGAAGGTGGCCGAGCTGGTGGCCGGCTCCAAGCTGCTGGCCCGCCACGCCAGGGCGATCATGGCCGCCTGCCACGATCCCGCCTATACCGGCGCCGACCGCTTCGATCCGCGCGAAAATCCGGCGCTCAGAAAGGCGGTGCGCGCCGCCCGCCAGAGCATGCTGCCGGAAGGCATCATCCAGCAGATCATCCTGTTCGCCAGCCAGGGCTACACCGAGATCGAGATCCCCACCTACGAGGTGGACTGGGACAGCGAGGCCTATCTCACGGTTTCCGGCCAGAACTCCAACAATTCGGTGCGGGTCACCGACGCCTTCATGAAGGCCGTGCTGGAGGACGGCGAGTGGCAGCTCACCCGCCGCACCGACGGCCAGGTGGCCAAGACCCTGAAGGCCCGCGAGCTGTGGGACAGGATCGGTATGGCCGCCTGGTTCAGCGCCGATCCGGGGATCCAGTACGACACCACCATCAACGACTGGCACACCTGTCCGGCGGGGGGGCGGATCAACGCCTCCAACCCCTGCTCGGAATACATGTTCCTCGACGACACGGCGTGCAATCTCGCCTCCCTCAATCTCATCATGTTCCGGCGCGAGAACAACGGTTTCGACACCGAATCCCTGCGCCACGCCGTGCGGTTGTGGACCATGGTCCTCGAGATCTCGGTGATGATGGCCCAGTTCCCCAGCGAACGGATCGCCGAGCTGTCCTGGAAATACCGCACGCTGGGCCTCGGCTTCGCCAATCTCGGCGGCCTGCTGATGGCCTCCGGCATTCCCTATGACAGCGATCGCGGGCGGGCCTACTGCGCCGCCATCTCGGCGGTGATGACCGCCACCGCCTACGCCACCTCGGCGGAAATGGCGGCCGAACAGGGGGTTTTCGCGGGGTTCGAGGAAAACCGTGACAACTTCCTGCGGGTGCTCAGGAACCACCGCCGGGCGGCGTGGAGCGAGACCACCGGCTACGAGGGGCTGAACACCCCGCCGGTGGCCTTCGATGCCTCCAACTGTCCGCATGCCGAGCTGGTCGAGGCGGCGCGGGCGAGCTGGGACGAGGCGCTGGCGGCGGCCGAGAAGCACGGACTCAGAAACGCCCAGGTCTCGGTGATCGCCCCCACCGGCACCATCGGCCTGGTGATGGATTGCGACACCACCGGCATCGAGCCCGATTTCGCCCTCGTCAAGTTCAAGAAGCTGGCCGGCGGCGGCTATTTCAAGATCATCAACCGGCTGGTGCCCCAGGCGCTCAGAACCCTCGGCTACAGTGAATCCGAGATCGAGGATATCGGCCGCTACGCGGTCGGCCACGGCACCCTCAAGGGGGCGCCGCACATCAATCACGAGACGCTCCGGGCCAAGGGCTTCACCGACGAGGCGATCCGCCGCATCGAGGCGGTGCTGCCCGGCACCTTCGATCTCCGCTTCGCCTTCAACCGCTTCACCCTGGGGGAGGATTTCCTGAAGGAGAAGCTCGGCATCCGCGAGGAACAGCTCGCCGATCCGCGCTTCGATCTCCTCTCCGCTCTCGGCTTTTCGAGAGAGCAGATCGAGGCCGCCAACGCCTATTGCTGCGGCACCATGACGGTGGAAGGTGCGCCCCATCTCAAGGAGGCGCATCTGCCGGTGTTCGACTGTGCCAATCCCTGCGGTCGCATC
>CAYYZI010000461.1:0-2848 GCA_964475675.1 uncultured Geminicoccaceae bacterium | reverse complement strand
GGAGCTGGCGGAGCGTGTGATGCAGGCGCGACAGCGGGCGTTCGGGCAGACGATCGAGGGCGTTTCGGAACCCGTTTCGGAGGCGGACGCGTGCACCAGTGGTGCACCGGCGGTGTGCAGTGATGGAAGCGATTGAGATGGCGGTGGTTTCAGCGCGTGGCCACTACCTTGCGAAGGAAGCGGTCTAGGTGAAAGCGGGCGCGAAAAAGCTCTCTTCTGCGGAACTGGCGCTGGCCGACGACATCGGCCGGTTCTTCCACGACCCGCTGGGCTATGTCCGCTACGCGTTCCACTGGGGGCATGGCGAGCTCGCCGGGCATGACGGTCCGGACGCCTGGCAGACCGAGGTGCTTCAGGCGCTCGGTCGGGCACTCCGCGAGCAGAAGGCCGCGGTGCGTCTGGCGGTGGCCAGCGGTCACGGGGTCGGAAAGTCTGCTCTGGTCGCCTGGCTCGTTCTGTGGGCGATGTCGACCAGGCCCGATCTGGCCGGCGTGGTGACGGCGAACACGGCGCGGCAGCTGGCCGACAAAACCTGGCGGGAGCTCGCACTCTGGCATCGGCGGGCAATCAACGCCGGCTGGTTCGAGTGGAGCGCGTCCAAATTCGTGAGCATCGACCGCCCGAAGACCTGGGCGGTCTCGGCCACGCCCTGGTCGAAGGAGCACCCGGAGGCATTCGCCGGCCTGCATGCCGAGCACGTGATGGTGCTGATGGACGAGGCGTCCGCGATCGACGATGCCATCTGGGAGGTCACCGAGGGCGCCATGACGACGCATGGTGCCATGTGGCTTTGCTTCGGCAATCCGACCCGGAATGCCGGCCGGTTCCGGCAGTGTTTCGGCGCCCATCGCCACCGCTGGATCACCTACCAGGTGGACGCCAGGCGGGCGCGGATGGCGAACCAGGATCAGATCGCGCAGTGGATCGAGGACTACGGGCTGGACAGCGACTTCGTGCGGGTCCGCGTCCTCGGCGAGTTCCCCAAGGTCGACGATATCGCCTTCATCCCGGAGATGCTCGTGCGCCGTGCCATGGCCCGCGAGCCGGTGGCGACCGGTGCCGACGCCCTGTTGGTCGGCGTCGATCCTGCCGGTGAGGGGCGGGACGAGAGCGTGATCCGGTTCCGGCTCGGCAATGATGCAGCGAGCATCCCGCCACTCAGGATCCGCGGCCGCACCGACCTCATGGAGCTCGCCGCCCTGGTGGCGGAGATGGCTCGCGGCGAGAGCCTGCACATCGGTCGCCGCTTTCCCGACGGCATCTTCGTCGACGCCACCGGGCTCGGCATCGGTCTGGTGCAGCGCCTGGAGCAGCTGGGCGTGCCGGTGATCGCCGTCCAGGCCTCGGCCGAGAGCGGCGACAAGAGGTTCGCCAACAAGCGCACCGAGATGTGGGGGCGCATGCGCGACTGGCTCGAGAACGCGGCGGCCCTGTCGCCCCGTGATGCGAAGCTGCTCGCCGACCTCACGGCACCGCAATACGGCTGGAGCCGCCGGCGGGGAGCCGAGGACCGGCTCCAGCTCGAGGGCAAGAAGCAGATGCAGGCGCGAGGCCTGGCCTCGCCGGACGATGGCGACGCCCTGGCGCTGACCTTCGCCTATCCGGTGGTGCAGCGGCGCGCGCAGCTGCCGGGGCAGAAGCTGACCCGACGTCTCAGACAGTACGATCCGACGGAGGCCTGGTGATGGGTGCCATCTTCAATCCGCCGAAGCCGAAGACGCCGAAAGTGCCTCCGCCGCCGCCCATCGAGCGCGACATCGCGCCCGAGGTGCAGCAGGCGAGGGACCGGCGCCGTCGGACGCTGCTGGCCGCGGTCGGCCGTGCCTCGACCATCCTCACCGGGCCGCAGGGCGTCCTCGGTGAGGCCACAGTCGGCCGCAAGACGCTGCTGGGACAGTGACACCGTGATCGCCGCCGACACCGCCTCGCCGCTTCTCTCCCGCGTCCGCCGGCTCCGGAAGGAGATGGCCGACGAGCGCCGGGAGTGGGAGACGCTGTTCCGCGATGTCGGTGAGTACGTCGCACCACGCCGCGAAAGCATGCTGGATCGTGAGGGGCGCCAGAGGCCCGACAGCGAAGCCCGCTCCCGTCGCACGCGCATCGTCAACCAGACGCCGACGATCGCGCTGAGGACGCTGGTGCATGGCCTGTTCTCCGGGATCGTCGACCCTTCGGACAGGTGGTTCCGGATCGAGCCCAAGGACAAGCGCCTCCTGGATCTCGGGCCCGTCGCCCTGTGGTTCGACGATGTCGAGCGGACGCTCTACGACATTCTCGCCGGCAGCAACTTCTACGCGGCGATGCCGATCGTGCTGCGCGAGCTGGCGGCATACGGCACGGCGGCGGTGCTCCAGCTCGAGGATGTCGACAGGATCAACCGCTTCGAGCCCTGGCTCGTGGGTCAGTACGTGGCCGCCGCCGACGCTGCTGGCCGCGTTCATCGAGTCTGCCGCACGACGGAGATGACCGCCGAGGCGATGGTCGAGGCCTTCGGCCGCGATGCGGTCAGTGACAGCGTGCGCGCGGCATTCGACGCCGGCAGACTGTCGGACCGCTTCCGCATCCACTACCTGCTCGAGCCGGGCGAATGGTGGCACGAGCAGGGCTTACTGGCCCGCGAATTCCCCGTCGCCGCGGTGCACTGGGAGGACGCGGGTGAGAAGCTGCTGCGGGTCGGCGGCTTCCGGGAGATGCCGCTGCATGTAGTTCGCTGGGAGCCGGCAGCCGGCTTCGCCTGGGGCTACGGACCGGGTGTGCAGGCGATCGGCGACGCCAAGCATTTGCAGGCCCTGGAGCGAGACAAGCTCAAGGCCATCCAGAAGGTGGTCGACCCGCCGCTGACGGGTGG
>CAYYZI010000460.1:0-2848 GCA_964475675.1 uncultured Geminicoccaceae bacterium | reverse complement strand
CGTTTTCCCCTCGACAAGGTCAAGATCGACCGCTCCTTCGTCCAGGACCTGCCGCACGATCCCGACGGCGCGGCGATCACCCGCACCATCATCAGCCTGGGCAAGACGCTGCGGCTCAAGGTTCTGGCGGAAGGGGTCGAGACCCCCGAACAATGCGCCTTCCTCCTGCGCGAGGGCTGCGACGAGGCGCAGGGCTATCTGTTCTCGCGGGCAGTGCCGGCGGCCGAAATCGAGGAGCTGCTGCGCGACGGGGTGGGCCGGCCCCTGGCGATCCCCGCCGAATAGGGCGGGGCCGGCACAGGCCCGATCCGCGGGATGTCCCGGGTCCGCCGCTCTCGCCAGCGCCGGCACGGCGAGCTAGGTTCGCGACGCGCGAGCCCGAGGGAGAAACCATCATGCGCTATGTCTTTCCGCCGCCGCCCGTGGTCGGTGTGCCGATCGCCGGCAGCGAGGCACGTTTTCCGGTGCGGCGGATCTTCTGCGTCGGCCGCAACTATGCCGCCCATGCCCGCGAGATGGGCGGCGACCCGGATCGCGAGCCGCCGTTCTTCTTCACCAAGCCGCGCGATGCGGTGGTCGAGGACGGCAGCGAGGTTCCCTATCCGCCGCTCACCCGGAGCCTCCATCACGAGGCGGAGCTGGTGGTGGCGATCGGCCGCGGCGGCTTCGCCGTGCCCGCCGGCGAGGCGCTCGCCCATGTGTTCGGCTATGCCGCCGGTATCGACCTCACCCGCCGCGATCTGCAGCAGGAACTGCGCAGCAAGGGCCGGCCCTGGGACTGGGCCAAGGCATTCGACCATTCGGCACCGCTCGGACCGATCCGCACGGTGGAGGAGATCGGCCATCCGTCGCGGGGGCGGGTCACCCTCGCCGTCAACGGCGAGATCCGCCAGGATCAGGACCTCGCCGACATGATCTGGAGCGTGCCCGAGGTCATCGCCTTTCTTTCCCGTGCGGTGCGCATCGCGCCCGGCGATCTGGTGTTCACCGGCACCCCCGCCGGGGTCGGGCCGCTCGAAATCGGCGACCGGGTCGAAACCCGCGTCGAGGGCGTCGGCTCCTGTACCATCCGCATCCTCGCCGGCGAGAGCTGAAAGCGCTCGCCCCGGCCCACCCTCAGGCCGGGGTCGGCGCGTCGCTGCGCAGCAATCCCCGATCCTGGAGGGCCCGCCAGAAAGCCGCCGGGATCGGCGTCGCGAACAGCTCGTGGTTGCGGCGCACCTCCTCGGGGCTGCGGGCACCGGGCACCACCGACGCGACATTCGGATGGCCGAGGGGGAACTGCAACGCCGCCGCCGGCAGGGGAACGTCGAACTCGGCGCAGACCGCCTCGATGCGGCGCACCCGGTCCTGGATCTCGGGCGGCGCCGGGGCGTAGTTGTACCAGGCGCCGGGCCCGGCGCCGGTGGCCAGGATGCCGGTATTGTAGGGGCCGCCGATCAGAAGCGAGATGCCCTTTTCGGCGCATAGCGGCAGCAGGCTGTCGAGCGCCCCCTGCTCGAGCAGGGTATAGCGTCCGGCCAGCAGAAAGCAGTCGAAATCACCGGCGCGGGCGAAGGCCTCGCAGGCGGCGACCTCGTTGATGCCGGCGCCGATGGCGCCGATCACCCCAGCCTCGCGCAGCTCGAGGAGCGCCCGATAGCCGCCCTCCATGACCTCCCGGAAGCGCTGCTGTCGCGCCGCCTCGCTGCCATGGGTCCAGACATCGACATCGTGGATCAGGAGAATGTCGACGCGCCAGGTGCCGAGCCGCTGCAGGCTGTCCTCGAAGGAGCGCATCACCCCGTCGTAGGAATAATCGTAGACCCCTTCGAAGGGCAGGACCTTCTTGAACAGGCCGCCATCGACGGTCGCCGGATCGCGCGGCCGCAGCAGGCGCCCGACCTTGGTCGACAGCAGGTAGCTGTCACGGGGCTGCCAGCGCAGCGCCTCGCCGAGGCGATGCTCGGCCAGCCCGTGGCCGTAGAGCGGGGCGGTGTCGAACAGCCTGAGACCGAGATCGAAGGCGGTCTGCACCGTGTGCCGCGCCTGCTCGTCGCTGAACTCGGCATACATGTTGCCGAGCGGGGCACAGCCGAAGCCCAGTGGCGGCACCTCGAGCCGGGTGCGGCCCAGAGTTCGTCGATCGCCGAGTTGCATCTTTGCCTCCCCTCGATGCCGTCCCTGCCCTGGCGTTGAAGCATGCCAGCCCCGTGCGGCCAAGTCACCAGCAGCCGTGGTGTCGCGGAGGTGCTGCGACAACTCCTTGAGCCCGGACGATTTCGGCCCCGAACGAAGACCGAACAGAAGGCTTGCAAGCGCGGCATCCCATGGTATATACACCTCAGGTTGAAAAAGGCGCCGGCGGCCTTCCTTTGCCATCGCCAGGAGTCACCGCGTGGCCCATGCCGTGATCCCACCGAGCTCGAGGCGCCCTTCGCGCCCCCGGCAGCGACTGGAAATGTTCGTGCCCCTGGTCGCCCACGATCTCAAGGGGCCGCTGCGGCGCCTCGAAAGGCTGGCTCTGGAGGCGCAGGACCGGACGGGGGCGGACGACGGCCAGCTCGGCAACCTGGTTTCCCAGGCACGACGGGCGCGCTGCCTGGTCGACGATCTGCTTTCCTGGTGCCGGCTTTCGGAGGATCGCGAGGATCGCGAGGCGATCGCGCTCGAGCCCTTCATCATCGCGATCTGGGAAGAGACCCCCAAACCCGCGGCCTTCCGTCTGGCCCTCGACTGCCGCGTCGGCGAGCTGTTCGCCAATCCCGCGGCACTGGGCATCGTGCTGCGCAACCTCCTGGAAAACGCCATCCTCCATCACGACCGGCTGGACGGGGTGGTGCACAAAAGGTTGATCCGATGCTCGTGG
>CAYYZI010000459.1:0-2855 GCA_964475675.1 uncultured Geminicoccaceae bacterium | reverse complement strand
ACAGAGAAGCATATTATGCCCACATTACTCAACCAGACCCGAGAATAGTGCATGGAGCGCTTGGCGTCAATACTGATGACGACTTTCTTCGGGCGCCAACGCTGGGGGCGGCGGGCCGCACGCCTCAGTATCGCCCTCTGCGGGGGACATATGAGCCACAAACCAAGGCGAGCCGAAGGGGCGCAGCGGCCCCTCGGCCTCGCGCCTGGGCGGAACGCCGCCCGGCGGCCTTCGCGGCCGCCGGGCGATCGGGTGTGGTCTCGCGCGGTCAGTGGCCGCCGAGATCGTTCCAGCGGGGCAGCAGCACGATGCTATTGGGGTTGAGACCCTGCATCTTCAGCGTGTCCATGCTGGCCACCGCCTTGCCGGCCTGGAGATCGACCACCGTCACCGATCCGTCGTCCATGCCCGGCAGGTTCAGGAGCGCGTTCTGCACGAAAGCGTAGCGGCCATCTTTGGTCAGCCCCACATGATGGGCGCCGGCGCCGGTGGCGATGCTGGCCAGAAGCTTCGGCTGCATCGGCCCCGCCGCCATGTCGAAGATGTGCAGCTGGCCCGGCTTGGCGGTCGTCACATACATGCGGTCGCCTGGGGCGTTGAAGTACATTTCCAGCGGCACGCCGGCTTCCATGGCAGCGAAATCGACCACCTGGGAGACCTCGAACCTGGCGCTCGCCGGGTTCCAGGCGAGCGCCCAGATAGTGCCGCCGAACATGTTGGTGCTGTAGACCACCGGCGGGTTGCTGCCGGGCACGAGCAGCAGCTCGACCGGGGCCTCGCCGGCCTTCTCCGGCTCGGTGGACAGCCGGACGCGCTCGAGCTCCTTGCCGCTGCTGGCCTCGAGGATGATCACCTCGTCTCGCACATCCTTCAGATCGCCGCTGACGGTGCTGGTGACGATCACCCGATCCACGGCGTCGACCACCGCCAGCCCGTGCGGGTAGGAATCGGGCAGTTCCACCACCCGCCTGACGCTGTCGGTGGCGACATCGCCCTCGATGTAGCGCGCCGACATCATGCAGGTGAGGAACCAGCTCTTGTTGTCCGCCGAGAAGATCACATCCTCGGCGAGCTTGCAGTCCGGCAGCGCCACCTCGCGCATTGCGCCCGGCCCTTCGGCCGGGTCGAAGACGTAGAGCACCGATTTCGCCAGAGCCGTCATGTAGGCCTTGCGCTGGCTGCGGTCGTAGAAGATGTGATGGGCGACCATGTCGGACGGCAGCGACATGTCGGCGACGATCTTGCCGAAGCCGGCCGATGCGGGATCGACATCGACGACCGCGATGCCTTCTCTGCGCGGCGCATCGGCATCCAGACCCATCGCCTTGCGCGCCTCCGGCGTCTTGCTCTCGTAATTCATCATCGCCAAGATGTGCGCTTCCACAGCGCCGATCCCCAGCACCGAGGCGACCGCCAGCGCCGCCGGCCAGGCGAATGCCCGCAATCGTGCCATCATTTTCCTCCCGGAGTCCGGCAAATGTCTCTGCTTACGCTTGCCGGATGGTTTGTGGGATAAAAAACGAAAGGTACGCGATGAAACGCTGGCGAGGAACCGGGAACGACGGTTCCCGACGAGAACACGCGAATGTGAACCTGCCATCACCCGCGGTCGCGCGATCGGGCGGTTTTCACCATATCGGGGTACGACCCACCTCTTGGCATGGCGGTTCCGCCCGGCGCTCCGCGCGAAAAGAAGGCGAGGGAGGCGAGCCGGTTCAGACGTCGATGTCGACGATCACCGGGCGGTGGTCGGAGCCCCGGGCCTCGTCGTCGATCTCGGCATGGCGCACGCGACCCGCCAGCCAGGCCGAGCAGAACACGTAGTCGATGCGCACACCATCGCAGCTTCGCCCCTCCTTCTCGTCGTGGCCGGCCGCCACCCAGCAGTCGACCAGCCCGTCGCGATTGACGAGCCGGCCATGGCGGGGGGTGAGCGGCCCGACCATGCGGGCATATTCCTCGGAGTCGGCAGTGAAATTGAAGTCGCCCATCCATACCGATTCGCGCGGCATCGGCGGAATCTCTCCCTCGGTCCAGCCGGCGGTGGGATCGGGATGGCCGCCGCACCAGGCGCCGCCTTCGGCATAGGCACGGCGGTCGATATCCAGGATCGCCTCCACCTGCGGCAGGCGGGTCTCGGGGGAGAGGTGGGAGAGATGCACCGAGTATGCCCGGAGCGGCATGCCCTTCGGGCTTTCGACCACCGCTTCCAGCGCCCCCTGCTGGATGCTGTGCTGGGTGAGGGTACCGAACTTGGGCAGAGGAAAGTTGCGGGAGCTCAGGATCGGGCTGCGGCTCAGGATCATGGTACCGAACTGCCGCCGCCGGTTGGGCTCGGCCTCGGTGCCGGCATGCATGTCGAGATTGGCGCCGAACACCCAGTAATGGCCGGGCATGCAGGCGGCGAGTTCGGCCGGCTGGTCCTGCTCCCCCGAGCGCGTCCAGTGGCGTTCCACCTCCTGAAGCGCGATGACATCCGGCTCGTGGCGGAGGATCTCGCGGGCGATCCGGGGGATGTCGAAGCGTCCGTCCTCGCCGAGTCCGTACTGGATGTTGTAGGTCAGAAAGCGCATCACGCAGGTCTCCATGATGGCGTCGGGAACGGTTCAGTCGGGCATGACGGTCACCAGGATCCCGTCATGGTCGGAAAGGATCCGGCCGGCGGCATCGACGGCCGGGACGGCGGTCGGTTCGCGGCAGCGCAGACCGCGACAGAAGAACCAGTCGAGCCGGCCGGCCGGGCGGCCGTCGGCGGCGCGGCGGCGCTGGGTGGGGGATCCTGCCAGATTGCAATCCCGCCAGCGGTAGCCGCGGTCGGCGGCGAGGGCGAACAGCGGCTCATAGGCGACCGGATC
>CAYYZI010000458.1:0-2863 GCA_964475675.1 uncultured Geminicoccaceae bacterium | reverse complement strand
CCGCCTCGCTCTGCCAGTTCCGACAGCGCAGCTCCCGCCCGCGAGGGGCGCGGATCACGCGGAGGTTCCCGGAGGTCGGACGGTTCATGCTCCTTCTCCGATGATGCGGCCTTCGAGCAGCTCGAGGAGGGCCGAGAGCAGCCCGGCGAGCACCGGCCGCAGCCGTCCGGCCCGTTCCTCGAGCCAGCTCCAGGGCGGCTCCTCGTGCATGTAGGCGGCCTGCGCGAGTTCCATCTGCAACGCCGAGACGCCGGCATCCGGACGGCCGTAGTGGCGGGTGGTGTAGCCCCCCTTGAAGCGCCCGTCGGTGACCCGGGTGAAGCCCCGCTCCTCGGCCTCCGCCAGCACCCGTTCCGCGGTCTCGATCAGGAGCGGATGGGCGCTTTGGCGGTCATTGGTGCCGAGGTTGAGATCCGGCAGCAGACCCTCGAACAGGCGCGGGATCCTGGAGCGGATCGAATGGCAGTCGTAGAGGAGGACATGGCCGAAACGCCGGCGCAGCCGCGCGAGCTGGCGATCGAGCGCCTCGTGATAGGGCTTCCAGTAGGCCGCCAGACGGGCACTGCATTCCGCGGCATCGGGCTCCCTTCCCTCGAGATAGAGGGGGCGGCCGTCGAAATCGGTCCGGGGACAGAGGCCGGTGGTGTTCCGTCCCGGATAGAGGGAACGGTCGTCGGGGGGCCGGTTGGGATCGATCAGATAGCGCGAGAAACGGGCCCGGACGACGGTTGCGCCGGGCAGCAGATCGGCATAGAGGCGATCGACGTGCCAGTCGGTGTCGGTGCGGGCCCGGCCGGTCGCCGTCAGCCGCGCCTCGACCGCCTCGGGCAGCCAGGTGCCGACATGGGGCTGTGCCAGCAGCAGCGGGCGGTCGCCCTCGATCACCTCAATGCAGGCCGCATGCACGGGCGTTTCTCCCGATGGCGGTTTCCTTCGGGGCTTGGCATCGCGATATGTATATGCAAATCTCGCCACTGTCCATCGAGCGAAGAGACGAGGAGGGGGCGGGCGGCGCGGTCGCAAGCGACGGGGACATGGATCGGCAGGAGGGACGCAGGCTTCCCGCCTACGAGCGAATCAAGGCGGCGATTCGGACCCGCATCCGCGAGGGCGAATGGGGGCCCGGCGAACCGATTCCCGGCGAATCGGAACTGGCGGCGAGCTTCGGCGTTTCGCGGCTGACCGCCCATCGCGCTTTGCGCGAGCTCGCCCGCGAAGGGGTGATCGAGCGCCGCCGCCGGCGGGGCAGTCGGGTGGCGGTCCGCACCGGCCGCGACATCGTCCTCGAGATCCCGCGCATCGAGCGGCTGGTGGCGCAGCTCGGAGCGGCGTACGAGCTGCGTCTGCTCGCCCGCCGGACGCTGGTCCCCCCGGCCCCGATCCGCGAGCGGCTGGAACTGCCGGCGGGGGAGCGGGCACTGCATCTGCTGCTCGTGCATCTGGCCGACCGCCGCCCGTTCCAGCTCGAGGACCGCTGGATCAATCTCCTGGCGGTACCGGAGGCGGTCGCCGCCGATTTCACCGCCATCGCCCCCGGTTCCTGGCTGCTCGAACATGTGCCCTGGTCGGAAGCCGAGCATGTGATCGCGGCCGAGAACGCGGATCCGGCCACCGCCGCGGCACTGGACATCCGGCCGGGAGATGCGGTGCTGGTGATCGAACGGCGCACCCGCAACCGGAACCGGGTGGTGACCTGGGCCCGCTTCCGGCATCCCGGCGCTTCCTACCGCCTGGCCACCGCTTTCGCGCCGCGGTCGTGAGCCTTAGCGGCAGGTGGCCCCGCGCTCGTGCGCCGGACTTGACAGGCGGGAAACTCGGACCGTTCTATCGGTGCACCCCGCGGGGAGGAGCAAGGGAGGCCGAATTGGAACAGGGGATTGCGGCACCGGCCGTGCCGGACTGGTTCGAGGCGCGCAAGGCGCCGCGGGCGCGGATCGTCGCCCGCTGGGTGCCCTGGGTGATGGTCGGCATCCCCGTTGTCGTGCTGCTGGCGATCGTCGTCTATCCGACCGTCTGGATGGCCTACCACGCCTTCCACGATACCAACATGATGGGCCTGTTCACCGGCCGCTACGCCTATGTCGGCTGGCAGAACTTCGCCAACGTCCTGGCCGAGCCGCGGTTCCACAACAGCGTCGTCAATCTCGCCTGGTATCTGACCTTCGGCGCCAGCCTCGAGGTCCTGCTGGGCACTGCGCTCGCGCTCATCCTCTACGAGCTGGTGCCGCGGCCGGGGCTGCGGGTGGTGCTGCTGGTGGCGATGGTGCTGCCGATGATGCTGCCGCCCTCGATCGTCGGCGTGCTGTGGAAGTTCCTGCTCCAGGCCAACAACGGGGCGGTCAACCATCTGCTGATCAATCTCGGGCTGATGGCCCCCACCGAGCGCATCGACTGGCTGGGGGTCGATCTCTCCCTGACCTCGCTGATCATCGCCGATGTCTGGCAATGGACCGCGCTGCCGCTGCTGATCGTCTATTCGGGGCGGGTCTCGCTGCCGCCGGCCATCTTCGAGGCGGCCCGCGTCGACGGCGCCTCGCGCTTCACCGTGCTGCGCCGGCTGACCCTGCCGATGCTCAAGGAGATCATCGCCATCGCCTTCATCCTGCGCTTCATGGACGCCTACAAGTTCGTCGACAAGGTCTACGTCATGACCGCGGGCGGTCCGGCACAGAGTTCGGAGCTGCCGGTGTTCATCGCCTTCCAAAAAGGCATCCGCGAGTTCCAGATCGGTGAGGCGGCGGCCTACGCGTGGCTGATCTTCGTCGTGGCCGCGGTGATCATCACCCTGTTCCTCCAGTACCTGAAGCGGGTGCTGAAGGCGCAGGCCTTCGCGTGAGCCGGCGGTCGCGGCTTGGAATGCCAT
>CAYYZI010000457.1:0-2870 GCA_964475675.1 uncultured Geminicoccaceae bacterium | reverse complement strand
CTTGCTGGCGCTGCTGCTGCTGGAACGCTTGCCGGGCAAGCAGATCTTCGTCGCCCTGCTGGTCCTGCCGGTGGTGATCTCGCCGATCGTCGCCGGCGCCACCTGGCGGCTGATGTTCGACAACCGCTTCGGCCCCATCAACCAGATCCTTTCCTGGTTCGCGGGCGAACCGGTGACCATCCTCTGGGTGGTGGATCCCGACTTCGTCTATGCGGCGATCCTGATCGCCGAGATCTGGCAGTGGACGCCCTTCATGTTCCTCCTGCTGCTGGCCGGGCTCACCGCGGTCGACCGCTCGCTGGTGGAGGCGGCCCAGATCGACGGCGCCGGCTGGTTCACCATCGTCACCAGAGTGCTGCTGCCTTCGATCAAGCCGGTGCTGGCGATCGCGCTCCTGATCCGCGCCCTCGACCTGTTCCGCCTGTTCGACGTGGTCTGGGCACTGACCAAGGGCGGTCCCGGCACGCGCACCGAGACCCTGTCGATCTACGCCTACATCCAGGGCTTCCGCCAGTTCGAGACCTCCTACACGGCGGCCATGGCCTTCGTCATCATCCTGTTCCTGTCGCTCCTGGTGATGCTGGCGCTGCGCCGCGTGGAGATCACGCGATGAGCCGCGCCCGGCGGATCATGGCGCTCCGCTATCTCGGGGTCGCCGCGGCCCTCCTGTTCTTCCTGTTCCCGATCTACTGGCTGATCATCATCTCCTTCAAGACACCCGAGGAGATCTTCGCCTTCCCGCCCACCTGGTGGCCGGAGAGCCTGCAGTTCGGCAACTACCGGGTGCTGTTCAAGGACGGCGATGCCTGGGCGGTGTGGAACAGCCTGGTGGTGGCCAGCGTCAGCACGGTGGCGGCCATGCTGCTCGGCACCATGGCCGCCTACAGCATCGCCCGCTTCCGCACCGGCGGCGACAATTTCGCCATGTGGATCATCAGCAACCGCATGATCCCGCCGATCGTCATCGTGTTTCCGGTGTTCCTGCTCTACGTCATGCTGGGCTGGGTCGACACCTTCTCCGGGCTGATCGTGCTCTATACCGCCTTCAACCTGCCCTACGTGATCTGGATGATGCGCGGCTACATCCAGGACGTGCCGATCGAGCTCGAGGAAGCGGCGGTGATCGACGGCGCCAGCCGCTGGCAGGTCTTCTCCAGAATCGTCGTTCCGGTGGTGCGCGGCGGCATGTTCGCCACCGCCGTGTTCACCTTCGTCTTCGCCTGGAACGACTTCATCTTCGCTCTCGTGCTGACCCGCAGCGAAGTCACCACCTTCCCGGTGCAGGTGACCCACTATTTCGGCGGCCAGTCGAATTTCTGGGCCAAGATCGCGGCGATGAGCACCCTCGGCACGGTGCCGGTGTTCATCGCCGTCGCGGCCCTGCAACGCTTTCTCGTCCGCGGCATCTCCATGGGGGCCGTCAAGGCCTGAGCCGACCGGCGGGACGAGGGGAGGTCCGAGCCATGCACGCTTCGCCCGCAATCGCCCTGTTCGGCACCGAGGAGCCCGTCTCCGAGCCGCGGCGGCTCACGGCCGGCCCCCTCGAATGCCTGCTCGATGGCGGCAATCTGCGTGCGATCCGCATCGCCGGGCGGGAGGCGATCCGGGCCATCGCCTTCATCACCCGCGACAAGGACTGGGGCACCTACCTTCCCGAGATCTCGGATCTGCGCATCGAGGAGAACCTGAACGGCTTCGAGGTCCGCTACCGCGCCCGCTGCGCCGACGGAACCCAGGCCCTCTCTTATGACGCACGCATCCTCGGCAGTGCCGCGGGCGGCCTCCGGTTCGAGGTGGAGGCGGTACCCGAGACCGAATTTCTCACCAACCGCACCGGCTTCGTGGTCCTCCACCCGATCGCCGGGGTCGCCGGTGCCCCGGTCGAGATCACGCACACCGATGGCAGCATCGACAGGAGCCGCTTTCCCGAGCAGGTCTCGCCCTGGTGTCCATTCACCGATATCCGCGCGATCACCCATGAGGTTCGCCCCGGGCTGCGGGTCACCTGCCGCATGGAAGGCGACGCCTACGAGATGGAAGATCAGCGCAACTGGACGGATGCCTCCTTCAAGACCTACATCCGCCCGCTGGCCGAGCCCTGGCCCTATCGCCTGCCGACCGGCGAACGCCTGCGCCAGCGCGTCTCCCTGGAGCTGTCGGGGACGGTGCCGCAGAAGGTGGCCGGCGCTGCCGGGGAGGAGACCGTGCGCATTACCATCGGCGCACGCCGCTCCGCCAGCCTGCCGCCCCTGGGCCTCGGCGTGCTGCCCGAGCAGATCGAGCCGGCCCTCGCCCGCTCCGCCCTTCTCGAACGCGCATCACCGCAGCATCTGAGCTGCCGCTTCGATCCCCGCCTCGGCCACGGGGCCGACACGCTCCGCCGCTACGGCAGGCTCGGGACGGCACTGGGGTCCCCGCTGCTGCTGGAGGCGGTGGTGCCCTGCGAGGACGCGGAAGGTCGGCCGAGCGCGGATCCGGCGATCCTGCGGCGCGACCTCGAGGGCATCGCCGGGGCCATCGCCAGCTCCGGCACCGCTTTCGATGCGATCGCCGTCACCCCGGCCTGCGACATGAAATGCGTGCTTCCGGGAAGCCCGTTTCCGCCGGCCCCCGCCTTCGAAGAGCTGCTGGAAGCGGCCCGGGCGGTCCTGCCGCCCGTTCCGATCGGCGGCGGCGCCTTCGCCTTCTTCACCGAATTGAACCGCAAGCGGCCGCCGGCGGATCTGTTCGATTTCGTCGGCCATTACACCTGTCCGATCTTCCATGCCGGCGACGACCGCTCGATGATGGAAACCTTGGAAGCCCTGCCGGCGCTCTTCGCCACCACGCGGTCGTTTCTGGGCGACAGCCGCTACTGTCTCTATCCGACC
>CAYYZI010000456.1:0-2884 GCA_964475675.1 uncultured Geminicoccaceae bacterium | reverse complement strand
AAAGCTGCGCCGCCTCGAGCACCGTCAGCCCCGACAGATCCTCGACCAGCTGCTCCAGATTCGCCATCTCATCCTCTCCTACGCGAAACGACCTTCAACCTGCCTTGCGGCAATTCAACCTTCTGCCTGCGCGCCTTCCGCCTGCTCGGCGCGCGCCGCCAGCACCCGCGCGAGCTGCCCGGCCGGCGCCTGCAGCACGCCCACCAGCCGGCTGGCCGGCGTCTGGATCAGGGCAATGAGCTGCGCCCGCAGTTCATCCAGCGACGGCAGCGCCGCCAGCGCCTTGACCGCTTCCGCATCGAGCACGGTGGAGCCGAGGGCGCCGCCGACGATCTTCAGCTTCTCGTTCTTCTTGGCGAAGTCGCAGAGGGCCTTGGGGGCGGCCACCGGATCGTCGGCCCAGGCGATTGCCGTCGGGCCGGTGAACAGATCGGCGATCCCCTCGTAGGGAGTGCCGCTCAGCGCCAGCTTGGTGAGCCGGTTCTTCACCACCCGGAAACGGCCGCCGCTCTCGCGGATGCTGCGCCGCAAGGCGGTGGCCTCGGCCACCGTCAGCCCCTGATAGTGGGTCACCACCACCACGGCCGTGTCCGAGAACACGGCGTGGAGGTCCTCGACGACCTTCGCCTTCTGTGCCCGTAGCACGGATTGCCTCCAATTCTCGCCGGAACGAAGCCCGCCTGCCCGCCGCCGATCAGACCCGCCGAACCCTGCCCGTCCCGGGATACCCGGTCCGGCCGCGGCGCGTCTCACCCGCGCCTGGCACACCTGCCCGGCGCGGTGAACGCATGTCCATCACGGAGATGATGAACATAATGCGCGATCCCGGAAGCGCAAGAGGCTTTTTCTCCGATCCTGCTCGGTTACTGCACCAGTGTCGGAACCTGCACCTCGATGCCCGGTCCCATGGTGGCACTGAGATGTGCCCGCTTGAGATAGGTTCCCTTGGCGCCGCTGGGCTTGGCCTTGTTGAGGGCGTCCACCAGCGCCTTGGCGTTCTCGACCAGCGCGTCCTTGGGAAAGCTGGCCTTGCCGATGCCGGCATGAACGATGCCGGCCTTCTCCACCCGGAACTGGACCTGACCGCCCTTGGCCGCCTTGACGGCCTCGGCGACGTTCATGGTCACCGTACCCAGCTTGGGATTGGGCATCAGGCCGCGGGGACCGAGAATGCGCCCCAGCCGGCCGACCACCGGCATCATGTCGGGCGTGGCGATGCAGCGGTCGAACTCGATCTCGCCCTTCTGCACCTTCTCCGCCAGATCCTCGGCACCGACGATGTCGGCACCCGCCGCCCTCGCCTCCTCGGCCTTGTCGCCGCGCGCGAACACCGCCACCCGCACGGTCCGGCCGGTGCCGTGGGGGAGCACCACCACGCCCCGCACCATCTGGTCGGCATGGCGCGGATCGACGCCGAGATTGACGGCCAGCTCCACCGTCTCGTCGAACTTGGCGGTGGCCGTCTTCTTCACCAGCTCGACCGCCTCTTCGAGAGGATAGCTGCGGCGGACATCGATCTGCTCGAGGGCGGCCTGCAGACGCTTCCCTTTCTTGGCCATCGTTCTACTCCACCACCTCGAGGCCCATCGAACGGGCCGAGCCCATGATGATGCGTACCGCCGCATCGACGTCATAGGCGTTGAGATCCTGCATCTTCTGCTCGGCGATCTCGCGACACTGGGCGATCGTCACCTGGCCGGCCACCTGGCGGCCGGGGGTCGAGGAGCCCTTCTCGATGCCGGCGGCGCGGCGCAGCAGAAAGGAGACCGGCGGCGTCTTGGTGATGAAGGTGAAGGTGCGATCCGCATAGGCGGTGATCACCACCGGGATCGGCATCCCCGGCTCCATGCCCTGGGTGGCCGCGTTGAACTGCTTGCAGAACTCCATGATGTTGAGGCCGCGCTGGCCAAGCGCCGGGCCGATCGGCGGCGAGGGCGTCGCCTTGCCGGCCGGCACCTGCAAGCGGATGTAGCCGATGACCTTCTTCGCCATGCTCTCTCCTCCCGCGGTCCATGCGCACGCCGCTGGGCGCGCTCCCGCAAAGGTTGGTTCTCTCTACAGCTTCTCGACCTGGGAATATTCCAGCTCGACCGGGGTGGCGCGGCCGAAGATGGAGACCGCCACCTTGACCCGGCCGCGGGCCTCGTCGACCTCCTCGACCACCCCCTCGAAGGTGCTGAAGGGACCGTCGGTGACCCGCACCCGATCGCCGACCATGAAGCTGATCAGCGGCCGTGGATGCTCGACCCCCTCCTGCACCTGCTGGCGGATGCGCTCCGCCTCCTCCTCGGGGATCGGCGCCGGCTTGCCGCCCGGCCCCAGGAATCCGGTGACCTTCGGCACGTTGCGCACCAGCGACCAGGTATCGTCGTTGAGCACCATCTTGATCAGCACGTAGCCGGGGAAGAACTTGCGCTCGGCGCTGACCTTCTTGCCCCGGCGGATCTCCACCACTTCCTCGGTGGGCACCAGGATTTCCTCGAAATAGGATTCGAGGCCCTTCTGCGCCGCCTGCTCGCGGATCGCCTCGGCCACCTTCTTCTCGAAGCCGGAATAGACGTGGATGATGTACCAGCGCGCCTCGGCCATCAGCCGCCCAGCCCCAATACCCACTGCACCGCCCAGGCGATGATCTGGTCGGTGACGAAGAAGAACAGCGCCGCCAGGCTCGACATCGCGAGCACGCTCAGCGTCGTGTAGATCAGCTCGCGACGGCTCGGCCAGGTGACCTTGGCGAGTTCCTGGCGCACCTCGCGTACGAATTGTGCCGGCGACGTCTTGGCCATCATCTAGACCCGCTCGCAATCCATGCCGTTGCTCCGGGAGCGCGTGGCAGGAGTGGAGGGACTCGAACCCCCAACCCCCGGTTTTGGAGACCGGTGCT
>CAYYZI010000455.1:0-2886 GCA_964475675.1 uncultured Geminicoccaceae bacterium | reverse complement strand
GCGCTCGACGGTACCCTCGATCCGTATCTGGCGGTGCAGACGGTCCCAGAAGAAGAGCAGGGCCGCCCGCGGGTTCTCGGCCATCTCCCGGCCCTTGCGGCTTTCGTAGTTGGTATAGAAGACGAACCCCCGGCGATCATAGTCCTTGAGCAGCACGACCCGGGCCGAGGGCCGACCGCTGGCATCGGCGGTGGCCAGGGTCATCGCCGTGGGCTCGTAGAGGCCGGCATCGACCGCTTCCCCGAACCAGCTCGCGAACTGATCGAAGGGATCCTCGGCGGCATCCTTCTCCAGAAGGGCGGGACCTTCGTATTCATGTCGCAGATCGGCTGGGTTCGGCGGCATCGCTCCATCCTCGCTTCGCAAACCGGTCGGCGCTACACCGGCGCCGCAATCTCGTGCGGGGCGGAGAATGGAGCAGGCGATCCTTTCCATCCAGTCTTTCGTGAGCCTCGGGCATGTCGGCAACCGGGCGGCCTGCTGGGCGCTGGAGCGGCTGGGACTCGAGGTGTGGCCGGTGCCCACCGTGTGGTTCGCCCATCACCCGGGATACGGACCGCCGGCGGGATCCCGCTTCGGCGCGGAATGGCTGCAAGGGGTTCTCGACGGGCTGCTCGGCACCGCTCCCCTGGAGCGCTGCGGCGGCATCCTCACGGGATATCTCGGCGGCCTCGAACAGGGCCCGGTGGTGCTGGAGGCGGTGGCCCGCCTGCGCGGGGCACGACTTGGCATCCCCTGGCTCTGTGATCCGGTGCTGGGCGAGGAGGGGAGGGGGCTGTTCGTGCCGCGGCCGCTGGCCGCGTTCCTGCGCGATCGTCTGGTGCCGGCGGCCGACATCGTCACACCCAACCTGTTCGAACTCGGCTGGCTCACCGACATGGAACCCGTCGATGCGGCTTCGGCGCGCCGCGCCGCACGGCAGTTGCGGGCCCGCGGACCACACACCGTACTCGCCACCGGCGTGCCGGCGGCGGGCGGGAAAGGCATCGGGGTGCTGCTCGAAAGCGCCGCCGGAAGCTTCTGGATCGAGACGCCACGGCTGGCCTGCCGCGCCCACGGCACCGGCGATCTGCTGGCGGCGTTCTACCTCGGTCGGCTACTCCGCGGCGATGGTCCGAAGACGGCGTTGGAAGCCGCCGTGTCCGTTCTTTACGCGATCATCGAGGAGACGGTCCGCGCCGATGCCGGAGAGCTGCGGCTGCCCTCCTGCGAGACCTTCGCCGCCGCGGCCCGGCCGCGCTTTCGCGCCCTGGCCCTCGACGGCCGAGGAGAATCGGGCGCCGCCGCCGGGAGCTCGCCCGATTGAGCTAGGTCAAGGTGATGGGAGCCGACAAAGCTAGCCTTCGATCGCCTCGACGTTCGTGGTAAAGCTGATCCGAGTCGAAGTCCGGGGGGGAGCGCGGTGCTCGAAATTCGCATCCACGGCCGCGGCGGTCAGGGCAATGTCGTGGCCGCCTATCTGCTGGCCGCGGCGGTGATCGATGCGGGGCTCTACGGCCAGGCCTTTCCCGCCTTCGGGGCGGAGCGGCGGGGGGCGCCGGTGGCGGCCTTCGTCCGGGTGGCCCGCGACACGGTCAAACGCCGCTGCCAGATCGAGAAGCCGGATATCGTGGTGGTCCAGGATCCCACCCTCTTGCGGACGCCGGCGACGCTCGCCGGGCTCAAGGAGGATGGCCGGGTGCTGGTCAACAGCGCGCGGCAGGAGCAAGTGCCGTCGCCGGCCGGCTTCGACGGCCGCTGGGTGAGCCTTCCGGCGAGCCGCATCGCCGAGGAGACGATCGGTCGGCCGATGCCCAACGCGGCCCTGCTCGGGGCGCTGCTGGCGCTCACCGGCATCTGCCCGCTGCGCGCTCTCGAGCAGGCTCTGGAGGAGCGGTTCCCGCCGGAGATCGCCGACCGCAACAAGCGGGCGGTGCGCATGGCGGCGGAGCGGGTCAACGAAAACGCATGGCGGAGTGTGGTGGATGCGCGCGGCCTTTGAAGGTTCCCAGGCGATCGCCCGGGCGGTGGCTCGCTGCCGCCCCCAGGTGGTGGCGGCCTATCCGATCACCCCCCAGACCCATATCGTCGAGGGGATCGCCAAGCTGGTCGCCGATGGCGAGGCGGATTGCGAGGTGGTCAGCGTCGAGAGCGAGTTCGCCGCCGCCTCGGTGGTCCTCGGTGCCGCCGCCGCCGGCTCGCGCGCCTATACCGCCACCGCCTCCCAGGGCGTGCTGTTGATGGCCGAGGTGCTCTACAACATCGCCGGCATGCGGGTGCCGCTGGTGCTGACCTGTGCCAACCGCGCCATCAGCGCCCCCATCAACATCTGGAACGACCACCAGGATGCCATGGCGGTCCGCGACGCCGGCTGGATCCAGTTCTTCTGCACCGACAACCAGGACGCGGTGGATACCACCATCCAGGCCTTCCGCATCACCCAGGACACCGAACTGCCGGTGATGGTCTGCGTCGACGGCTTCATCCTCACCCATCTGTTCGAGCCGGTCGATCTGCCGAGCCAGGAGCAGATCGACATGTTCCTGCCGCCCTACCCCTCCGCCAGAGCTCTCGATTCCCGCCGCCCGCTGCCCCTGGGAACGCTGGTCGGACCCGAGCACTACACCGAGGTGCGGGCCCAGCTCCATGCCGATCTGGAATCGGCCATTCCCGCCATTCTCGAGGCCGATTCCGACTGGGCGGATCTGGTCGGCCGCCGCGCCGGAGGGCTGATCAAGCTCGACGGGCCGCATACCGCCAGGATCGGCGTGCTCACCCTGGGCTCGGTCTACGGCACCCTGCAGGAGGCGGCCCGCGAGCTCCTGCCCGACACGCCCCTGCGTCTGATGGCGCTGCGCACCTTCCGGCCGTTTCCCACCGAGGCTCTGCGCGAGGCGGTCGACGGGC
>CAYYZI010000454.1:0-2888 GCA_964475675.1 uncultured Geminicoccaceae bacterium | reverse complement strand
AACGGCTGATCGGCGGTCTCGGCATCGGCAACGAGGATGCGGTGGTGCTGGTCTATGGCGGAGTCAACGCCACTGATTTCGGCAGCGCCGCGCGCATCTACTGGACCTTCAAGTATCTGGGCCATGATCGGGTGGCCATCCTCGATGGCGGCTGGCGCGGCTGGCAGGCGGCCGGACTGGCGGTCGAACAGGGCGTGCGGGTGCCCGAGCCGACGGTGTTCGAGGCCCGCGTCAGGCCCGAATATGCGGTCGATACGGCCTTCGTCGAGGCCGCCGTCGCGCGCGGCGGCGCGGTGTTCGTCGATGCCCGCCCGGCAACCCAGTATGTGGGCAAGGAAAAGCACAAGGCGGCCAAGGCCTACGGCCATCTTCCCGGTGCCTGGAGCGTGCCCCAGGAGGCCTTTTTCGATCCGGCCACCGGTGACCTCAGATCGCGCGAGGAGCTGCTGGAGGTGATCCCGCCCGAGCTGCTGGCGATGGAGGGAACCATCGTCGCCTACTGCAATACCGGCCATTGGGCGGCCACCGACTGGTTCGTGCTGCACGAGATCCTCGGCCGCGAGCAGGTCCGCCTCTACGACGCCTCGATGGTCGGCTGGACGCGCAGCACCGAGCGGCCGATCGAGACCGGCACCGGCATCATGGGCGGCATCCGCTCCTGGGTGGAGCGTTTCCTCGAATCCTGACGCGCGCTGCTTGTCGCCCGCGCCTTTGCCTGAGACAAGGACGGGGGCTTCGATCCTCATGGTCGGAGCCCCCGGGTCTTCGGGGGGGATGCGGTGGCAGCGCGCGGGCAGGAGCAGGGCGAGGCGGGCTCCGGCAACGGCCGGATCATCCTGCTGCTGGCCCTGGCCGCCTTCGGCTCGGCCGCCAGCATGCGGGTCTCCGAGCCGGTACTGCCGCAGCTCGCCGAGCTGTTCGCGGTCCCGCCGAGCCGGGCCTCGGTGGTGTTCTCGGCCTATGCCCTGGCCTACGGCCTCGCGCAGCTCCTGTGGGGACCGGTCGGCGACCGGGCCGGCAAGCTCGCCACCATCACCTTCCTGACCCTCGCTTCGGCCTTCACCACGGCGCTGGTGGCCCTCGCTCCGAGCCTCGCGCTGCTGGCCGTCGGCCGTCTGGTGAGCGGCCTCACGGTGGCCGGCGTCATTCCGCTGGCCATGGCCTGGATCGGCGAGACCGTGCCCTATGCCCAGCGCCAGCCGGTCCTCGCCCGCTATCTGACCGGCCAGATCCTCGGCGTGGTCGGCGGCCAGGCGGCGGGCGGCATCGTCGGCGGCATGTTCGGCTGGCGCGCGGCATTCCTGCTGCTGGCGCTGGTCTTCCTGCTGGCCGGCCTCGCCCTTCTCGTCGAGTTCCGCAGGAGCCCCCCGAGCGCCGGGCGAGGCGCTGTCACCGGTGCCATCGGCACCCTCTATCTGTCGCTGCTGCGTCGGCCCTGGGTGCGGGTGGTGCTGCTGGTGGTGGCCCTCGAAGGCATCGTCTTCTTCGGCGCCTTCGCCTATGTCGGCGCCTACATGCGCGAGGTCTACGGGCTCGACTACAATCTGGTCGGCCCGTTGATCGCGCTGTTCGGCGGTGGCGGCCTGCTGTTCGTGGCCAATGTCGGGAGACTGGTCTCCGGGCTCGGCGAAAAGGGACTGGCGATCGCCGGCGGGCTGGTGGCGGCTGCCGCCTTCGCCATCCTGCTGATCGCCCCCGGACGGGTCCTGCTGGGCCTCGCCATGCTGCTGCTCGGGCTTGGTTTCTACATGCTCCACAATACCTTGCAGACCAACGCCACGCAGATGGCGCCGGAGATGCGGGGGGTGGCGGTGTCGGTTTTCGCCAGCAGCTTCTTCCTGAGCCAGGCGCTGGGCACCTGGCTTGGCGGCAGGCTGGTGGACATCGGCGGTTTCGCCCCGCTGTTCCTTCTGGCGGCCGTCTGCATGCCGCTCATCGGCGCCCTCTTCGCGCTGCGTCTGGCGCGGCGGGCGGCACGGAGCGAAGGGAAGGAGATTGGCTAGGAGAGAAACCATCGCACGCCTCGAGCGGGCCGGCCTGTGGGCCTGGCCGCCGGCCGAGACCGCGTCGATCGCGGGCTGGCTGGCGCGGGCCGGCGGGGCCGCGAGCCGCCGCCTCAATTCGGTCGCCACCCTGACCTTCGAGGAGGATGCCGACCCCGAGAACGCCGTCCGGCGGGCCGAGCAGTGGTACGCTGCGCGCGACCTTCCGGCCTGTTTCCATTTGACGGATGTGGCCATGCCCGAGGGGCTCGATGCGCTTCTCGCGGCCCGCGGCTACCGGCTCCTGATACCCACCGAAGTGCGGCTGCGACCGCTGGGCGAGGAGATTCCGCCGGCGGACGGGATCACGCTGGAGACTCGCCCGCGGGCCGGCTTCATGAACGCCATCGCCGAGCCCCACTGGGATGCACGGCTGCGGGCCGAGCGGGCCGCGACCTTCGCCCGCATCCGCAGGCCGCACGTGTTCGCGGTCGATTTCCGCGACGGCATCGCGGCGGCGGGAGGGGTCTGCGTGGTGACCGAGGGGATCGCCGTCATCCACAGCATGCGCACCCGCCCCGAATATCGCCGGCAGGGCCGTGCGCGCGCGGTGCTGGCGCGTCTTCTCGCCTGGGGTGCGGCGATGGGTGCCCGCGAGGCGATGCTGCAGGTGCAGGAGGACAATGCCGCCGCCCGCGCCCTCTACGAGGCGTTCGGTTTCGCTCCGGTCTACCGCTACCAGTATCGCCAGCCCTAGGCGGGCTCAGCCGGCGGTCTTCTCCTGCCAGCGGGCGGCCGCGGCATCGTCGGCTTCCTTCGCCTCGACCCACTGGCTGCCGCGTTCGGTTTCCTCGAGTTTCCAGAAGGGGGCCTTGGTCTTCAGCCAGTCGATGAGAAAGGCACAGG
>CAYYZI010000453.1:0-2894 GCA_964475675.1 uncultured Geminicoccaceae bacterium | reverse complement strand
CCGGGCTTCAGGTTAACCTTAACGCAATCTTTACCGGCGACGTTAACGCATACCGGGGGGCGACAAGATCACGTCGAAGGTTACTAGGCATTAACCAACCGGAGATGGATGCTGGGTTCGCCGCACCCGCAGGGCGCAGCCCGCCGGACGGGCCACCGGGGTTTTCAGGCAAGGAAGGAAGGGAGCAGAACGTGCAGGAACCAACAAGGCAGACGGATGATCGGGGCCTCATTCAGCTGTGCATCGATTCCCTGACCCAGCGCATCGCCGAGCTCGGGCTGACACTGGTCATCGAACGCGATTTCCACAAGCTCAACGCCATCCTCACCGCCAACGAGACCTTCGCCAATCCGACCTTCGATCCCACCAGGAGCCGCATGGGACCGCAGGATTTCTTCGTCCATCTGCTGGACGAGACCGGGCGCAGCGTCGGCACCAGCGGCGAGCGGGTGTTCGACACCGAGGATCTGCTGGAGATGATCGCCGATGGCCGGCTGTTCTTCGAGGGCGGCTACCGGAAGCTGCTGGGCGTCGACCGGCTGCCGATCCTGCCGCTGTCGCGCCGTTTTCCGGGCCGCGTGTCGCATTCCGGTTCGACCTGGACCCATCCCGACTGGCGCCGCAAGGGGCTCGCCATGTACATGGCCTATCTGAGCCGGGCCCTGAGCTTTCGGAATGCCGGCTGCAGCGTGAACACGGGGTTCGTGCGCCAGTATCTGGTGGGCAGCTCGGTGCCCCGCGAGAGTTACGGCTATCTGCACGTGGAGCTGGTGGTGGACGGCGAGTTCCCGCCGGTGGGCGGCCCCGAGAAGGCCTATCTGTGCTGGGTCGATCGCGAGGAATTCATCGACACCGTCCGCGCCCTGCCGCAGCATCCCAAGAACCCGGTGCCACTGCGGCCGCTGGCCGAGCCCGGTCTCGCCGACGTGCTGCCGGCGGAGTGAGCGGGCGGAAGAGGTCGTCTATGTGGAGGTTGCAAGGCGTTCGCTCACCGGCTGACCGCACTGCTGGCGAACGAGCATCAGCACTTCGGTGACCTTCACGCCATCGTCGGCCACCGGCAGGAGGAGTTCGGTATAGACCGCGGTGCCCCCGTTCTGCACGAGCTGGATTTCCTGGAACAGGGCCGTGCCGGTGAAGGCGACGGTTCGGAAATCCTCCCGCAGCAGGGTGCCGAGGCGATGCCCGGACCGCCCCCCGCCGGTGGCCGCCGGTGGCAGCTCGGCGAAGCCTTCGAGCGGACCGAGGGCGATGTTCTCGATGGCACCTTGGCGCAGATCCACCCAGTGCACGGCGGGCACCAGCAGGCGGAACTGGGGGGTGTCGACCCGCGAGCGGCTGGGCAGCAGCCCCTGTTCGCGCAGACCGTGCCAGTAGCGGTGGGTGAGATCGAGGGCGATGTCCGCGGCGCCCAGCGCGTGCAGGGGCAGGGGGCGCTTCTTGAGCCATTGCATGGGCGGCCTACCTGGCTTGGTGGCGTTTCCTCGCTTGCGACATGGCGCCGATCCCGCTGGATGCGTCCGCCATCGGCAACCGGTATGCGGCCCGATCGGTAAACGGAGGGTAAAGAACCGATCCGACCGTCGCCGGGACCATCTCCGGGTACGCTTTGGCGGCGGCGCGATCTTCGTCGTCGCGTTCCGGCGTTTCCTCCACCTGTTCCCGGACCCGATGGTCCGTGCCTCGTTCTCTCTCGAAATATAGCAGTTCGAACTGTGAATTGCCAGCCGGGCGGTCCCCGTCGCTAGCGGTCGGCCGCCACGAGCTCCTCCGGCAGCAGGGCGCGCAGCCCCTCGCGATAGGTGGGATAGGCCAGCGTCACCCCGAGCTCGTGCTTGATCAATCGGTTCGCCACCCGCCGGCTGTCGGCATAGAAGCTGCGGGCCATCGGCGAGAGCTCGGCGGTGGCGAAATCCTCCTCCGGCGGCGGTGGCACGCCCAAAAGGTCGGCGGCGAAGGCGATCACCTCCTGGGGCGGGGCCGGCTCGTCGTCGCAGACATTGTAGATCGCCCCCGGTCGCGGCCGCCGCATCGAGGCCAGCAGCACGCTGGCGATGTCCTCGACATGGATGCGGCAGAAGACATGGCCGGGCTTGACGATCCGCCGCGCCCGTCCGTCCAGCAGCTTCCGGAGCGGATTGCGGCCGGGGCCGTAGATCCCGGCCAGACGGAAGACCTGCACCGGCAGCCCGCTCTGCAGCCAGGCCTCCTCCGCCGCCAGCCGCCGGCGGCCGCGCTCGAGGCTGGGGCGCGGCGGCGCATCCTCGTCGAGCCAGGCGCCGCCGCTGTGGCCATAGACGACGGTGGTGCTGAGATAGCCCAGCCAGCGCAGCCGCGGCAGCGCCAGCAGATCGAAGAGATGGCGGTCGAGTACCGGATCGCCCGCCTCCTCGGGGGGGATCGAGACCAGAACATGGGTGACATCGGCGAATGCGGTGGCGGGATCGGCGAGTGGCCGGTGGCGCGCGAAGGGCAGCAGCGGAATCCGCGGATCGGCCTGTTCGCGGGCCGGGTCGCGGACCGTGCCGCGGACCGCGAAGCCGGCCGCCAGCGCCCGTTCGGCCAGCACCCGCGCGGTGTAGCCCAGCCCGAAGCAGAACAGGGTGCCGGTCACGCCGTCGTTTCGCATCGTCCCAATGCCCTGTCCCATTCCGCGCACACCTCCGGATCGCTTTCCTGCGCCTTCTCCGCCAGCCGGGCGACAGTGCGGGGATCGGCCAGCCGCGACAAGGCCCAGACCGCCGCACCGCGCACCAGCGGCGCGGGGTCCTCGAGCCGGCGGCGGACCACCGGAAGAAAGCGTGTATCACCGCTGTTGCCGATGGCGATCAGCACGTTGCGCAGGAAACGGTCGCGGCCGATCCGCTTGACCGGTGATGCGGCGAACAGCCTGC
>CAYYZI010000452.1:0-2896 GCA_964475675.1 uncultured Geminicoccaceae bacterium | reverse complement strand
AGTCCCTGTTCCGCGATCCAAAGCACCCCTATACGCGGATGCTGCTCGACACCATCCCCGATCTGGAGATGACGGGCAGGAAGCGGGTGCCGGTGGCGGGCGAGGTGCCGAGCCCCATCCATCCGCCCACCGGTTGCGCCTTCCATCCCCGCTGCCCGCTGGCCAGCGCCCGCTGCCGCGAGACGCGGCCGGAGCCGCTGCCGCGCGGTGATGGCGGTGCTGTCGCCTGCCACGCGGTGGAGGAAGAGCGCCTGCCCGAACAGGCCCCGCGCGAGACCCCGCTCCGCCAGGAGGCGGACTGAGCGCAGGCAGGGCGTTGGCTGTCCACACTGCTGTTTTCTTTCGCAGCAGATCGAAACACCGTCTCCGGCCGGGCATCGGGCCAACCATCCTGGCGGCTGGGGGGGACTCCAGCGGGCCGATTCCATCACGAATGTGGAGAGGGGGGATGAGCAAAAGCTCGAGCCGGCCCCTTGCCCCGGCGTTGTTCGCGATCGCATGGGCCGAACCGTCCAGGACGCATCTCCCGCCTCACGCGCCCGCCGTACATCTGCGAATCGTGGCGGCGCCCTCCATCCAGAGCGAATGGCGGGCTTTCCGACCGTTCACATAAGGCATTTGTACCGCCCGGGTTTCCCTCGCCACGGCTCGGGTGGAGATCATCACCCGGTTGGCCGAGGCCTTCTTGCACGCTCATCGGGGCGGTTCGGTGGCTCCGAGAACGGTCCTCGATCCCACGAGCCTGTTCCCGTTCCGTCTCAGCCCGATATCCGCAGACCAACTGGTCGCGGTATCCGGACGGCTCGATATGTTACGGCACGACTGGAATGATGACTCGATTTTTCTCCGACATGCAGCAGCACGACCATGGATGCGGAACATCTTCCCGGTGCCCGTTGGCTGCTGCCCTCGGCCAGGTACGACAGGGTCGAGGAGCGGCACGGGGCGATCGGCGCAGCTCGGGCGCATCTCGGGGAACGGCTTCGTGCCGTCCTCCAGCAGACGGATGCCGCTGGACCGCTCGCCGAGGGACGACGCTGCACATGCAGGAGGTGGCACCGGATCGCCGACTGGATCCCGAGGCCTGCCGCGGGCCATACGCGCGCCGTCCGGTGCGGCTGCTCTCCGAGGTGCATCGTTCGGCTGCCGACACGGCTGTAAGGGCCGCTGGTCATCTTCCCTCGTGCCCCGCGATCACCTCGCCGGTTTCTGCATGGGGCACCAGCGCCGGGACCGCCGACAGGCCCGACGGGCGCGCCTACCGCTGCAGAGAGCTCGCCCGATCGTAGAACTCCCAATGATAACGAATGCGCACCGAGCCGTTGAAGGTGGATGCGGCCGTCTTCGGATTCGGCCCGTAGAACAGCGTGCTGTCTTCACCCGCCACATAGCGTTTGTCGGCACCTTCGCCGATGAAATAGCCGGGTAGTTTGTGGACTTCCGAGACGGCGTTGCTCTCCGGCGTTTCGAGGCGCAGCACCTCGATCTTGGTGCCGAAATAGTCGTCCTTCTGCGCGTCCACAATAGCGTTGAACGTATAGCCGACGGCCTTGAAGAAGGCGGTGATGCCGAGATCGACCGGCGGCGTCTCGTATATCGCTTTCATCGCCTCATAGCCGTCCCTGATGTATTCGACCGCATCGTCCTCGATTTCCTCAGCGAGGAAGGCGTCGAATGCATCCGGGGAGAGTTCGAGCAGACCATCCTTGCGGACCGCGTCCAGCATTCTCGTGATCCCTCGCGACCACATATCGTACTGTCCCTTGCCGTCGCGCTCGAGCACAGACATGACGAACAGGAACTGGCGCGGCGGGGAATGCACCTGAGCCGGCGTCTGCAGGTCGAATTCGAAATGCGTCCGTTCGCGCGCGATCCGCAGCCCGCCGATATCGATATCGCCATACGCCGCCCGATCGGGCGGATCGAGCTTTCGCGCATAGGGGCCATAGATATAGGCGCGGCCCGGATCGGAAAACGTTGTCATGGTTTCCGCGCCGTTGGTCACGGTTTTCAGGAACAGCTCGATCGCGAATCCCTTGATGAAATACTCTTCCCGACCCACCTCGAGCTGCGGCGCGACGAGTTCGATCTCGTCCAGCACGATTGCCACCTTGCGATAATAGTCATCGGTGGCGAACGTCGTCGTCGGCGAGTCATCACGCTTGTATGTGATAACCACCGGCGCCGACCAGAAACCGATCGGCTGTGGCCCGATTTTTTTCGGGGCATCATTGGCGGAAACCGCCGCAGAGGAATCGATGTTCGTCGCCTTCCGGGCGCGCACCTGGACATGATAGATGGCGGGCAGGGCGGGTGGCTCCGCCGGCAGGTGGTCCGCCATATCGATGGAGAAGAATCCCCGGGTCGCGTCCGGCAGCACGCCGGAAGCGATGACAACGCCGGTGTTGTTGCGCGACCGGACTTGATTCATGTCGACAAGGCGCCATTCGCCTTCCTCCGCTTCACGAAATTCCGTACGCCAATGGAATTTCATTTTCGTGGGCTCCGTCAGCGTCCATTTGGACAGTTCTGTCCAGTTGATTTCATTGAAATAGCCAGTGCTGACGAAGGTTCTGTTGAAATCCGGATCGATTTTGCCGATGGTGACCCGTTGTGCGTTCGCAGGGGCGGCGACGATGATGAAAGAGATGAACAGAAAACGAATGAAACGTTGGACCATTGGCGCTTCTCCCCGAGCTTGCCGAGCTCGCAAGAATGCGAGCAGCGTAAAGTTTCACAGGGCGCGACCATGACGAAAGTCCGTGACGCGCATTCCGTGAACGCAACCGGCACGCAGGCGCCAACTTCCGTTGGCGACAATAGCACCTTGGCGCCGCGCGTGCCAGCGCATACGCTGAGCGCATACGAAATTCGGTGTGGCCCCCCCCCCCCCCGC
>CAYYZI010000451.1:0-2897 GCA_964475675.1 uncultured Geminicoccaceae bacterium | reverse complement strand
TCCAGGGGATCTGCCGCCAGTCGAACAGGGCCACTTCCAGGCTTTCCGGGCCGGCTGCGATCTCCGGTGCGGCGAGGCGGGCACGATAGATGAGCTGGACCTGGCCGATGCGGCGCACGCTGTAAACCGCCAGCAACCCGTCGATGCGGATCCGCGCCCGCGCCTCCTCGAAGGCCTCGCGCACCGCCCCCTCCTCGGGGCTCTCGCCGAGTTCGAGGAAGCCGGCGGGGATGGTCCACAGACCTTTCTGCGGGGCGATCGCCCGGCGGCAGAGCAGGACCCGGCCCTCGTGGAGGCAGACGCTGCCCACCACCAGCACCGGATTCTGGTAATGGATCCGGCCGCAGGCCGTACACACCAGCCGCTCGTGCTCGTCACCATCGGGCCGGCGGCGCAGGAGATCGCCGCCGCAGGCCGGACAGAAGCGCAGTTCCTCCATTCAGCCGCGGCGTCCGAACAGGGCCTCGGCCGCCTCCCGCATCCTGCGCTTTTTCGCGAGCTCGGCCTCGACCCGGGTGATCTCCGCCCGGAGTGCCTCGATATATGCTTCGAGCTCCTCCACCGACATGCGCTCGAGGGAGCCGCCGATCTCGGGCATCGCCTTTTTCGGGCGAACCTCTTCCTCTTCCATCCCGTCCTCCCGCCACAGGGACCGGCTCGCACTGTAAGGCCGGGCGGCGGCTCCTGTGAAGGGCGGCGCTCTTGACAGGGGCGGTGCGGCGCCGCACCTCTGGCGGCATCCGTCGCCATTGGGGAGCACCCGCTTCGTGTCCGGCAAGCCCGCCCGCTATTTTCCGGTGTCCTGGGACGAGCTGCATCGCGATGCCAAGGCGCTGGCCTGGCGCCTCGCCGCGCTCGGTCCGTTCCGGGGGATCGTGGCGATCACCCGCGGCGGGCTGGTGCCCGCCCACATCATCGCCCGCGAGCTCGACATCCGCCTGATCGACACGGTCTGCATCGCTTCCTACGAGGAGACCGAGCAGCGCGAACCGCGGCTGCTCAAGGGCGTCGAGGGCGATGGCGAGGGCTGGCTGGTGATCGACGATCTGGTGGATACCGGCCAGACCGGACGCATCCTGCGGGGGCTGCTGCCCAAGGCGCATTTCGCCACGGTCTACGCCAAGCCCGAGGGGCGGCCGGTGGTCGACACCTTCATCACCGAGGTCAGCCAGGATACCTGGATCCTGTTCCCCTGGGACATGGAGCGGCAATATGCCAAGCCGATCGTCGCCCTGGCCGACGGCGACAGCGGGAGCTGAGGGCGGCCGGCGAGGCGATCCCTAGCGTATCGGACAGATCTCGCCGACCAGCCATTTGCCGTACATGCCGCATTCGAAGGAATGCACATAGGGTGTGATCATCCGCAGGCGCAGATGCCTGACCTTCCAGCCCCGCTGGCTGGCCTGAGTCAGCGTCCACTCGAACTGGTGCGGCAGGTTGGGCTTGATGTCGTGCATCACGAACTGCCCGCCCTGGGCCTCGGCGAAACTCCGATCCTTGCCCTGGGGATCGGTCAGGACAATCTGCATCTGGAACTTGTACCCCTTGCGGACGAGGTAGCAGTAGCTGAGCCAGTTGGCCTGAAGGGCGAGGCCGTAACCCTTGATGCCCTGCCACGCCTCTTCCTTGCCGAGATCCGGCGAGGTCAGGTAGATGCCGCAGGAGGTGACGCCCTTGTCCAGTACCGTCAGCGGCTTGGCCTCCGCCGCCAAGGCGAGATGCTGGCTGTTGTAGAGGGTGAAACCGGTCAGAACCTGGAGCCGTGCGTCCTGTTTGTCGGGATCGAAGAGCTGCTCCAGGGTCCAGCCCTGGGTGGTGCCGTCATGGAACAGGAAGCAGCCTTCCGGCAGTGCTGGCCGCAGCCTTCGGAGCAGCTCCGGATCGATTTCGAGGGCGCTGACGATGCGCTCGGTGACGGGGGTGACCTCCTCCCAGTCGAGCATCGGATACTTGTCGGTCATGACCGAGCCTCCCTGTCTCGAAAAACAGGGAAGCATCGCTTGGAGTGGCGGCAGGCGCCTTGATTCCCATCAAGGCGCGTGCGTTCCCGGCCGGAATTGTCGTTTCGGTATCAAAGGCCGTTTCGCAGCCGCGCCAGGATGCGCTCGCGGACCTCCGCCGGCTCGGCCTCGATGGCCCGTGCGAGGCGGCGGAGTTCGGCTCTGAGCCCATAGACCTGATCGAGCAGCGAGAGGATCACCGGCACCGCCTCCTCGCCCACCCCCATTTCCTCGCGCAGCTCGCAGAGGAGCCGCAGGCGCGCCAGGTCGAGCTCGTCGAAACGGTATTCACGATCCACTGCGGCCGGGCGGATCCAGCCGCGACGCACCCAGCTTCGGAGGCGCCGCACGGTGAGACCGCGCACCACCGCCACCACTTCCCGTTCCCCGACCAGCATCAGGCGACCTCCCGCATCTTGGCGCGCGGATCGTAGGCATGGTTCTGCCGCCAGCGACGCATGAACGCCTCGAGCTCGGCATCGATCTTCTCCGGCAGCACGATCTCCAGGCGAACGTACTGATCACCGCGCCGCCCGGTGCGCGGATCGCGTACGCCCTTGCCGCGCAGCCGCAGCACCCGGCCGCTGCTGGCGCCTTTCGGAATGGTCATGCGCACCGGGCCGTCGATGGTCGGCACCTCGACCTTGCCGCCGAGCACCGCCTCGTCGATGGTGATCGGCAGGGTCACCCGGATATCGTTGCCCTCGCGGCTGAACAGCGGGTGCGGGCGGACCTCGATCTCCACCAGCGCATCGCCGGGCGGACCGCCCTCGAAGCCCGGAGCGCCCTTGCCGCGAAGCCGGATCACCTGGCCGCTCTCGATCCCGGCCGGGATGCTCACATCGAGGGTGGAGCCGTCCGGCAGCACCACCCGCCTGGTGCCGCCGCGCACGGCAT
>CAYYZI010000450.1:0-2900 GCA_964475675.1 uncultured Geminicoccaceae bacterium | reverse complement strand
CCGGTGAATTTGAGATTGTGCTCGCCCGAGAGCTGGGTCTCGGCATAGACGTTGCCGGTGCGCGGATCGAGCGCCGCCGGATTGGCGAAGGTGGCCACCGGCAGGCGGTAGATCTTGCGGATCGCGCCGTTGGTGAAGGACACGCTGACATAGCCGTCGCTGTCCATGCTGACGCCGTTGACCTGGCCCACCTCGGAGCCGTTCTGGACCACGAAGGCGACATCGTTGGCACTGGCGAACTGGCTGAGACCGTCGGTCTCCCCGGCAGTGCCGAGATCGACGGTGATGCTGCTGGTGTCGGCGCCATCGGCCCAGTCGATGCTGACGGCACTGGCGAGCGTGCCGGTAACCGCAGAGAGGGTGCCGTCGCCGTTGAAGGTGACGGTGCCCGAGGCCAGCAGACCGGTGCTGTGGGTGGCGCTGTCGAGATCGGCGCGATCGGCGTAGAGCTCGGCCGCCCACTCGTTGTCGTTGGTCTTGAGAAAGGCCAGCACCAGCTGCTGCGCCTTGCCGAGACTGTCATAGACCTGGATGGTGCGCGAGAACTGTGGCTGAACCCCCGAGGATCCACCCGAATCGTTGTAGTCCTCCATGTCGCCCGCGGTGTAGCTGCCGCTGTAGGCGGTGGTGGTGGAGTCGAGATTGGCACCGAACTCGATCTTGCTGGTGGCGATGGCGATGCCGTTGAGATTGCGGATGTTGACCGTCTCCAGGGTGTTGATGTCGACCACGTCCTCGTTGGCGTCGAGCAGCCAGCCCTGCAGGTAGAAGCCCGACGGTGTCTTCAGATTGCCGAGCGCGTCCGGCGTGAAGGAGCCGGCGCGGGTGTAGAGCTGCTCGCCCGAAGCATCCGAAAGCGCGTTGACGACGAAGAAACCGGCGCCGGAAATGGCGGCATCGGTGGGCGAATCGGTGCTCTGGATGAGCCCCTGCTTGGCGATCATGTAGGAGGTCAGGGCCCGCACGCCGCCCGGCGCGTAGGTCGCCGAGGCGGTCTGCTTGGTGACCAGGGTCTGGAAGCGGGCCAGGGCCCCCTTGTAGCCGATCGTGTTCACATTCGAGATGTTGTCGGAAATCATGCCGAGGGCGCGGCTCTGCGCCGTCAGGCCGGAGGCGCCGGAGAAGAGGGAACCGAACAGGGACATGGCTGTTCTCCTGGTTGTGGCGAAAGTGGGCGGCGTGCGGCCGCGGCTCAGCCGGCGGGCTGGCGGATGGCGACGACCGAGTTCACCGGGCGGAGGACGCCATCGACCGCGAGCAGCAATCCGCCATCGTCGAACTCGACGGCATCGACCGTGCCCACCGTGCGCAGGCTGACCGGAACCGGCCGGCCGCTGCCGTCGCGGGCCTCGATTTCGACCCGGTATTCGCCGCTGCGGAGCCGGGTTCCGCTGTCGTTGCGGCCGTCCCAGAGCTCGCGGTGGGAACCGGCGGTGGCGGGCAGCATCTTCTCCGCCAGCAGCTCGCCGTCGGTGCCGAGCACCCGCAGCCGGACCTCGGTCGCGGCACGCGGCAGCCGGTAGGAAACGGCGGCGTCACCGCTGCCCGGCAGATAGATCCGGTCCTCGCGGAACTCGACCTGCTGGCCGACGTAATCGGCGGCGGACAGGATCTGGCTCGCCCGGGTCATGTCGATCAGCTTCCCGAGCTGGCTGTTGGTACGGATCGCCTGCTCCACCGCCGAGAACTGGGTGAGCTGCTGGGTGAACTTTTCCGAATCCATCGGTGCCGTGGGATCCTGATTCTGCAGCTGGGTGGTCAGCAGATTCAGGAACTCGTCGAACTTGAGAGCGAAGTTGCTCTCGCTCAGGGTGGTTCCCGAGCCGCCGCCACGGGCCTGGCCGCTGCTGGCAACCGTCGGAGCAATGGGCATCTGAAAGGTTCCTCCGCGAATGGGTTCAGACCGTGAGATCGAGAAGACCGAGGCGCAGGCCGGCCGAGGCCCTGCCCGATTCCGCGACGGCGGCGGACACCGCCGGACCACCGCCGATCCTCGCCGCCGGTGTCGGGCGGTCGTCATGCGCCCCCGCCTCACCCTGCATCATCCCGAAATCCAGCCCGCCGGCGGCGAGCTCGATGCCGTGCTCGGCGAACAGGCGGGCGAAGGCCGGGGCCTCGGCGCGGAGCATCTGCAGCGCATCGCCCTGCTGGGCGCGGAAGGAGGCGGCGACACGGCCGTCATCCTTGAAGCGCAGGGAAATCTCGACCCGGCCGAGGGCCGCCGGCTCGAGGCGCACCACCAGATGGGAGAGCTGCTGCGCGGCCGCCCGCACCACGAACAGGCCGAGCTGGGCGACCGGCATGCTGCGCACCGGGGGCGGTGGTGGCGATGGCGCCGAAGCGGGCACCGAGCCGGCCGCCGGTTGCGGCGCAGCGACGGAGCCGGGCTGGTCGGGCGCGGCCCCCAGGGGCAAGGAATCGGGTCCACCCTCGAAAGTCGGGCCGTCCTGACGCGGACCCGGCTGCACCGGAGCGGGCGTGGCGACCGCGGCGATGATCGTGCCGGCTGCAGCGGGCGCCTGGCGAACGGCGGTTGCGGTCTCCGCGGCATCCCGACCGGAAGCGCGGGGCACCGCCGCTGCCTGCCTCTCGCCGGCCAGCGATCCCCCGCCGATGTCGTTCGCACCGGGGAACGCGGGGCGGGCGGGCGGCCCGGGTCGCGAGGAAGCGGGTTGGGCGGCAATCTCGGCCGGCATCTGCGGGAAAGGCCGCGCTGCCGCAGGCGCCTCGATGTCGGGCAGGGCCGCCGTGGTCGGTGGAACGGTCGCAGCACGTCCCCGCCCGCGGATCGCGGCATTGCCCTCCGATCGGCCCGGAGATCCACTGTCGCCCCCCTCGCCTTCGGGCAGGCCCGGCAACCCGTCTCGACCCGGCAACCTTTCCGGGGCGGGCGCCGCAAT
>CAYYZI010000449.1:0-2911 GCA_964475675.1 uncultured Geminicoccaceae bacterium | reverse complement strand
GGCCATGGAGTCTGCCTGCTTCATGGCCATGATCGCCGCCCGGCGCACCTCGGCCCGGTCGAAGGGCGGCAGCAGATGGTTGAAGCGGGCAAAGCCAATGTTGCCGAGCGGGTCGTTGATCTCCACCACCACATCGGGATTGGCCGACAGGATGGGCATGAGATCGTTCGAGGGGCTCTCGAAATAGTCCACCTCGCCGGCCAGCAGCGCATTCATCGCCGTGGTCTGGTCGGGGAAGTAGGTCCACTCGACCCGGTCCACCTTGGCGATCTTGCCGCCGGCCGCCGCCGAGGGCGGCTCGGAGCGCGGCACGTAACCCTCGAACTTGGTGTAGACCACCTTCGAGCCGGGCACCCATTCGTCCTTCTGGAAGACGAACGGCCCCGAGCCGACATACTCGGTGATCTGCTCGAAGGGATCGGTCTGCGCCACCCGCTCGGGCATGATGAAGGGCACATTGGAGGAGATCTTGCCGATCGCCTCGAGCACCAGGCCGAAGGGCTGGCTCAGGCGCATGACGAAGGTGCGGTCGTCCTCGGCCTTCATCTCGGCCACCGCGGCGAACAGCTGCTGGCCCATGCCGTCGCGCTTGCCCCAGCGCTGCAGCGAGGCGATGCAGTCCCTGGAACGTACCGGCTCGCCGTCGTGGAACCGGAGCCCTTCCCGCAGCTTGAAGGTCCAGGTCAGACGGTCGTCGGACACCTCCCAGCTCTCCACCATCTGCGGCTGCGGACGGAAATTCTCGTCCATGGCGAAGAGCGTGTCGTAGATCATGTAGCCGTGATTGCGGGAGATGTAGGCGGTGGTCCAGATCGGATCGAGGTTCTTGAGATCGGCATGCGGGATCACCCGCAGCACCTTGCTGCCCTGGGCCCGCACATAGGGCGCCCGGAGCCCGGCCGCGACCGACAGCGCGAGGCCGGCGCCGACGGTCTGGCGTCTCGTCCATTTCACCATGATCGTTCCTCCCTGAGTCTTCCGGGTCTCGCGCATCCACCGGCACGGTGCCGTCGCATCGCGGCCTTCGTCGACCGGTGTCGCCTGCTCGCGACGCCGGAACGCTACCCCAACCGGCGAGTTATTGGCAATGCGCGGCATGCAGCGGGGAGACGGATCCCGGCTTGCACCCTTGCGCAGCCGTGGCCACACTGGGTTCGCGCAGAGAGGACGAGGCAGCGAGGGGAGGCAGCGGCGATGGCGGAACGACCGCTCTGGCAATGGAGTGCCTGCGATCTGGCGGCGGCGATCGCCGACCGGCGGTTGCGGGCCCGGGAGGCGGTGGAAGCGGCGGTCGACCGCATGCGGACGCGCAATCCACGGATCAACGCGGTGGTCGACGATCTCGGCGATGCGGCGCTGGCCCGGGCCGAGGAACTCGATCGCCGGATGGCGGCCTCCGGTCCGGTCGGACCGCTGCACGGGGTGCCGGTGACCATCAAGGAGAACATCGATCAGAAGGGGCGGGCGACACCCAACGGGGTGACGGCCTTCCGGGACATCGTGGCGCCCGGGGACTCGCCGGTGGTGCGCAACCTCGAGCGCGCGGGGGCGGTGGTGATCGGGCGCACCAACACTCCCGAATTCTCCTTCCGCGTCACCACCGACAACGAGCTCCACGGACGCACCCTCAACCCCTGGGACGAGCGCATCTCGCCGGGCGGCTCCTCGGGCGGCGCCTCGGCCGCGGTCATGTCGGGCATGGGGGCGATCGCCCACGGCAACGATATCGGAGGCTCCCTGCGCTACCCCTCGATCGCCACCGGCGCCACCACGGTGAAGCCCGGGCTCGGACGGGTGCCGGCCTACAATCCTTCGGCCAAGGCCGAGCGCGGCCTGCTCGCCCAGATCATGTCGGTGCAGGGAGTGATCGCCCGCGAGGTACGTGATGTGCGCCTTGCCATGGGGCCACTGGTGGCCTGGGATCCCCGCGACCCCTGGATGGTGCCCATGCCCTTCGAGGGACCGTCCCTGGAGCCGCCGATCCGCGTCGCCTTCACCCGCGAGACCTACGGGTTCGATCTTCATCCGGCCGTGGAGAAAGCGCTGCTGTCGGCCCGCGACGCGCTCCGCGATGCCGGTTACCTGGTCGAAGAGGTGGAGCCGCCGCTGGTGCGGGAGACCGCGCGCGAGGCGTTGCGCTGCCTGATGGGTGAGGTACGGGTGCTGATGGAGCCGGATGTGCGCAAATACGGCAGCGCCACCATCAATGCCATCTTCGACGAATATTTCCGCCAGTTCGAGCCGCATGTCGGCGACGAACTTTTGGCCGGGATGGCGCGGCGTGCCCATTACGTGCGGGAGTGGCTGCTGTTCCTGGAGCGCCATCCGCTGGTGCTGACGCCCTTCCTGCCGGTTCCGCACTACCGCTGGGACCGGGACACCGAGGGTGCCGAAGGGGTGCGGGAAGTGTTCGCCGACGGTCTCTACGGCATCTCGATGAACTTCCTGGGGGTGCCGGCGGGGATCGTCGCGGCTTCCATGCACGAAGCGCTGCCGGTGGGGGTGCAGATCGTCGGCCGGCGCTTCCGCGAGGATCTGATCCTCGACGCTCTGGAGGCGGTGGAGCGGCGGGTCGGGGTGATGGCCGAGCGGCTGTTCGCGCGGGAGACGGAAGAAGCACCGTAGCAACTGCCGTTCGGTGTCTTGGTCGGCGGTTCGATCCCGCCCGGCTCCACCGGGTTCCCGCAGGCCGCCTTTCCGGTTCGCGGTTCGGTGCGCTCGGCCCCGCTTCCGAGGGCGAATGGCGGCGAAGGCATGGCGCGGGACTTCGGGCGTTCCGGCGAGCGCCGGCCGGTGAGGGTTGCTGCCGGTTGGTGGGTTGGGGCTGAGGTGTTGGGGGGTTGGGGTTTTTGGGTGGTTGGTTGCGGGGGTGGGATTTGAACCCACGACCTTCAGGTTATGAGCCTGACGA
>CAYYZI010000448.1:0-2916 GCA_964475675.1 uncultured Geminicoccaceae bacterium | reverse complement strand
GGACTGGGACGCCGGGCTGCTCGGCGAGCTGTCGCAGGCGATGCGCGACGCCTCGATCTGCGGCCTCGGCCAGGCGGCGCCGAACGGCCTGCTCTCGGTCTTCAAGTACTTCCCGGACGACGTGAAGTAGGCGCCCCGCTCAGGCGAACAGGCGCTCGCCTTCGAGGCCCTTGTAGAGATCGGCGACGTCTTCGCCGTAGCCGTTGTAGATGCGGCTCGGCACCTTGCGGCCGGTGCCCAGCACCCGCTCGCGCGCCTGGCTCCAGCGCGGGTGCGGAACGGCCGGGTTGACGTTGGCCCAGAACCCGTACTCGCTGGGTGCGATGGTCTCCCAGAAGGTCTTGGGGCGGGTCGCCGAGAACGTAATGCGGACGATCGACTTGATCGACTTGAAGCCGTACTTCCAGGGCACCACGAGGCGCAGCGGCGCCCCGTTCTGGCGCGCGATCGGCTTGCCGTAGAGGCCGGTGGCGATGAAGGCCAGCTCGTTGGTGGCCTCGGCCATGGTCAGCCCCTCGACATAGGGCCAAGGATACCAGAAGGCGCGCTGGCCCGGTGCCATGTCGGCATCCTGGAAGGTCTCCATGCGCAGATATCTGGCACCGGCCAGCGGTCGTGCGAATGCAACGAGAGCGCGCAGCGGGAAGCCGCTCCATGGTACGGCCATCGACCAGGCCTCGACGCAGCGGTGCCGGTAGAGGCGCTCCTCGAGCGGCATGCGGCGGATCAGATCCTCGGCGTCGACCACCCGCTCCTTCTCCACCAGACCGTCGATGGTCACCGTCCAGGGTCGCAGCTTCAGCGCCTGGGCCGCCTTCCAGATCTGCTTGTGGGAACCGAACTCGTAGAAATTGTTGTAGGTGGTGGCGAGCTCGGCGTCGGTCAGCGGCCGGTCGAGCAGGTACCGGGGGTTGCGCTCGACCGGATACAGCTCGGCGGCGATTCCCGCATCCTCGCCGGCCCGGGCGGAAATCCCGGCCAGCAGCGGTCCGGCCAGCGCGCCGCTGGCCGCCATGCCGGCCAGGATCTGGCGCCGGTTCCAGAAAACATGTTCCGGGGTGGCACGAGATTCCGGAAGCTCCCATCCGCGTCGGATGCGGGTCAGCATGCACACTCTCCCTGCCGAGACGTCCCCGTCTAAGTTCGAACCGCTGCGGCGTTTGTCCATTCACGGACGCGCGAGCCGTGCCATTGCCACCAGGCGCTGCCGCCCGCCTCCTCCGGCGGTTGGCCTTCCCGCAAGCCCTTCTTCCCGGCCCGAAACGCGGACACCGCGCGGTCTTGAAGCCGCGCGGTGTCCCACCCTTCCGCGGAGCCGATCAGCGCTTGCGGATCTCGACCCGCCGGTTGCGCGGCTCCGGGGTCTCGTCCGGGGTCGGCACGGCGAGCTTGGTTTCGCCGAATGCCCGCACCGTCATCCGGGCAGGGTCGACACCGCGTCCGGCGAGATAGTCGGCCACCGCCTGGGCGCGCCGCTCGGACAGCTTCATGTTGTACGCGGCCGGCCCCATCGTGTCGGTATGCCCGTCGATGAACACCTGCACCTTCGGGTTCTGCTTCAGCAGCTCGGCGATGCGATCGAGCTCCGGCTTGAAGGCATCCTTGATGACTGCCTTGTCGAAGTCGAACAGAACATCCGCGGCGAGCGTGATGACCGGGGGCACCGGCGGCCTGAGCGCCGCCTCAGCGGCCTCGAGATTGTCGAGGAAGGTCTGGCGACAGGCGGCGATATCGTCGGGCTGGATGTTCTCTTCCTGCTGCTCGAGCCAGCAGTCGAGCGCGGCCACTGCCCGTGCCGTGGCTTCGGGGGCCTTCTGCGGACCGCCGCCCTGGAGCACGGCATCGAGCCGCTTGCGGGCACCGGACAGCACCTCGGCCTTCACGGGCGGCAGCATGCGTTCACTCACCGCCTGCGGCGCCACCGGCTCGCCGCGGGCCGCGGCAATCGCCTTGCGGGCGTGGAAGATGGCGTCGGGATAATCCATCATCGGCCCCAGCTCGTATTCGGCGTAGCGGAGATATTCCGCGTAGAGGGTCGCCCGGTAGGGGTCAGCGGGCGGCTGCAGGGAGCGGGCCTCGGCGACGGTCCGCTGGGCGGTTACCGACTGGGCCAGATTGGCGGGAAGCGTCGTGAACTGCGGGCCACCGGCACAGGCCGAAAGCGTGAACATGCCCGCGCCCATGACGAGGCCGATTTTCAGGCGCATCGTGGTTTCTCCAATTTCCGGTAGCGTGCGTTGAGAGCGATGCTGAATGATCCTCCGAATAGTCGCACTCTAGAATGGTTTGGTTTAGGCCTCGTCGGCGCCTGTCCCGCCTTTGCCGCCCGGTGTGGCAGAATCAACACAAGCACTGAGACAAATGGCCTTCTTGCGCACGCCGGTGGAATCCCTATTCGCATGCACAGCCTGTACGAGGAGGATGGAGATCGAGATGGAACATGACGAAGGCATGGGCCCATTCGGATGGTTCGCCTTGGCCCTTGTGCTGCTGCAGGTGGTCATCGCCCTGCTGTTCGGCTTCGCGGCGACCTTCTGGCTGTCCCTGCTGCTGACCTTCGTGGTGCTGGTCGTTCTCGTCATCCTCTGCGGCGGCAAGACACCGCGCTTCGGCTGACGGTTCAGTCGGTCCCCAGCAGGGCCTGGAGTTCGCGCCATTCGCGGCCCGACAGACCGCTCGTCTCCTGCGTCACCCGCTCGCCCCGCAGCAGGCGGCGCACGACATCGAGAGCGGTCGCCGAAAGCGTGGCTGCCTTCAGGCGATATTCCTCGAAGGCCGCCGCAGTCAGCGGCACCCATCGGCGGACGATGTCCAGCAGCAGCTCCGCATAGACGCGGATCTCGTACTGGGCGTGCGGATCGGCGCGAAGGGCGATGAAATGCAGCAGATTGTGCAGGTCGATCTTCCAGTACCACT
>CAYYZI010000447.1:0-2918 GCA_964475675.1 uncultured Geminicoccaceae bacterium | reverse complement strand
CATCTCCAGCACCGTGGGGTTGCGGGCGTGCGAGAAGCGCGCCGAAAAGTACCAGGAGACCACCAGATCGCGGGGATCGCGCAGCACGTAGAAGCTGCGATAGGGCTCGGCCTTGGGCAGCGCCGCATAGGTCGGATGGTCGATATAGAGATGCACCCCCACGGTACGGGGCGGCAGAGGTTTTTCGATCCTGGCCTGGCGCAGCCCCAACGCGACATAGGGCTCGGGATCGAGGCCGGTATGCCGGATCAGCACGGGATCGCTGAACACCGCCCGGAACCACTGGCTGGCGGTCTTCTGGGTACAGCAATGGTAGATGTTGACGAAGGGCGAGCGCTCGACCAGCAGCAGGTCGCGCGCCGCCCGCCAGAACGGACGGATCAGCGGCTGGTGGCCGCAGAACTCGACGAGTTTGGTGCGCAGTGGCTTGGCGCTCATGATCCGATCCTGTCGCTGCCGGGCTCGGCGATGGGCGGCTTGCGGCGGCCCGCAAGCCGCGTGGGTCGTGCCTTTCCGATTCCCAGAACCATCGCCAGCGTGTCAAGGGTGATCGCCCGCAAGGCGAACAATCCGGCCAGGTAGACACACCCGGTGATGCCGAAGGCGAGCGGCCAGGCGAGGTCGGAGCCCTTCGTCAACCAGGCCACCAGGGCCGCAAACGCGGCCGCCAGAATCGCCCGCAGCAGGGCGCCGGGCAGGATCCGCAGGCCGCAGCGATGGTACAGGATGCCCAGAATCCACGCCACCACCACCGCTTCCCCGACCGCGGTGCCGATCGCGGCACCGATCTCGGCCCATGGCGGAATGGCCAGCACATAGATGGCCAGTGCCAGAACCGCCGCTGCCATGAAGCCGGGAAGCGCGTGTCGCTGCTGGTCGAGGGCCGTCGCCGCCTGGCGCAGCAGCAGGGAAAAGGACATCAGGGCCATGGTCACCGACAGGATGCGCAGCGGCGCCGCGCTGTCGACGAACGCCGGTCCGGCGATCAGTGTCGCCACTTCCTCGGCGAACAGGAAAAACAGCATGGCCATCCCCGGCACGGCGACGGCCAGCGCGTCGAAGGATGCCTGCAGGTACTGCCGGAATTTGGGGCCGTCCTGGGCGAAGCGGGAAAGCAGCGGCAGGATCAGGCCGGTGAACATGATGGCGAAGCCCACCACGGTGTCGAGCACCTTGGTGGCGACGCCGTACTGGCCCACCGCCTCGGGCGGATGGAACACCGAGAGCAGGACCGTGTCGGCGCGGTAGTAGATGAGGGTCAGGATGTTGGCATAGGCCAGCGGCAATGCCGGCAGCAGGAGCGCCTTCCATTGCTGCCATTCGAACTGCGGCCGGATCGCGACGAAGCGGCTGGCCGCCAGCCAGGCGATCGTCACCTGCAGCAGAAAGGCGAAACTCATCCCCGCGATGAACGGAAGCGGACCGAGACCGAGCCAGGAAAACACCGCCGCGGCCGCGAACAGGCTCGTTGCACCGGCCACTTCCGCCCATACCTGCCCGGCCTGCTCGAGCCGCTGCTGGAAAACGGCGATCAGCGTCTGGAAGCAGGAAAGTGCCACGAAACCGACGAACGCCAGCACGATGCCGAGCCGGATCGTGGCATCGTAGGGCATCAGCCAGGAGGCCAGAACGGCGGCCCCCAGAATGGCCAATGCCGTGACCAGACGCAGACCCATGGCATTGCCGAGGATCCGCGCCTGGTCGGCCCCGGGTCGGGCGATCTCGCGGGCGACGATGTAGGACAGGCCGAGATTGGCGAGCAGCTGGGCGAAGGCCATGTAGGCCTGGGCGCTGCGAAAGATGCCGTAGCCCTGCGGTCCCAGATGGCGGGTCATCAGTGCCACCGTGCCGAGGGCCAGAACCACCGTCGTGACCTTGCCGACGGTGAGCCACAGCATGTTCCGGCCGATCTTGCGGGCGACTGTCACGGAGGGGCGATTCCAGTAGCGGGCAGGTCGCGAGGACAGCCTAACCCCGAATGCTTAAGGGGGGCTTAACGAAGTTCCGCCCCCCCTGGCAAGCCCGCAGATCGCTGCGATGGTCGCGTGCCGCCCGGCGGCACGCCGCTCAGGCGTGCGCGCCGACCGCGGTTCTGGCCCGTCGGCCGAGCCCGGCAATCCGCTTGCGCAGAAGCCCGATCAGGCGCCGCGCACCCCCGACGATGTGCTCCGCCCGCAGCCGCCGGGCCTTCTTCATCGCCGCCTCGATCTCGTCGAGGCCGATCTGACGGTATCGTTCGTTTCGCTTTTCCATGATCCATCTCCACACTCGGGTCCGATCCCTCGGCCTGGAAGATGGGGCGACCGGGCAGTGGGAGAACCGACGATTTCTCATGGAACACATGCAAAATCAGAACGTTGGCGACTGCGCCGGCATCTCTGACAGCCTCGGCAGCGGGCCGGCGCGGAGGTCGGCGAGGGGTTGACATGCCGATATAAAGAAATGTAAATATGGGCATCATCCTGCCACGGAACGGCCATGCGCAACGAACGTCAACCTGATCTCGACCGGCTTCTGAGCGGCCTGCGCGCCGCCGCCGATCCCAGCCGTCTGCGGCTGCTGGCGATCTGCGCCCAGGGCGAATGGACGGTGAGCGAGCTGGTGCAGATCATGGGCCAGAGCCAGCCGCGCATTTCCCGCCATCTCAAGCTGCTCGCCGAGGCCGAACTGCTGGAGCGGTTCCGGGAAGGAAGCTGGGTCTTCTACCGGCGCGCCCAGTCCGGTGCGGGCGGCCGCATCGCGCGCAGCCTGTGCCGGCTGCTGCCGGCCGACGACATCCAGCTCCAGCGCGACCGCCAGCGCGTCGATGCCGTGCGCGAAGCCCGCCGGCGCGAGGCCGAGCGCTATTTCGACAGCCATGCCCGGGCCTGGGACAGCGAGCGCGATCTCGGTGTCGACGGGGAACGGGTGGAAGCAGT
>CAYYZI010000446.1:0-2954 GCA_964475675.1 uncultured Geminicoccaceae bacterium | reverse complement strand
TACTGAAACAACACACGACGATCATCACGGACCCGCAAGCGGCTTGTCCCGCTGGCTCGCGCCAGATGCGCGAGAATGCCGGTGCCAGCCCGTGCTCGCCCAGGGAAATGGCCGCCATCTCGATTTCGGCGACACAGCCGGCACCGACCAGCAGATCCGCCTGCAGGCCGAGCTGGGGCACGCCAATGAGCCGCAGCTCGCGGGCCGGGCGGCGCAAGAGCGCGCGGATCGCCGCCATCGCACAGCCCGAATAGTCCGGCGGCAATGCCACCGAAGCCCCGTCCGGGACGCGGGCGGCGAGTTCCTCGACCGAAAGCGGGCTCACATCACCGCGCCGATCTGCCACGGCACGAACTCGTGATCGCCGACCCCCAGCCTCTCGCTCCGGGTGCGCCGCCCCGAGGCCACCTCCAGCAGCATGTCGAAGATGCGGGTGCCGACTTCGGCCACCGTCTCGGCCCCATCGGCGATGGTGCCGCAGTTGATGTCCATGTCGTCGCGCATGCGCTCGTACATCGCCGTGTTGGTGGCGAGCTTGAGGCTGGGGACCGGCTTGAAGCCGAAACAGGAGCCGCGGCCGGTGGTGAAGGCGATGAGATTGGCGCCGGAGGCCACCTGGCCGGTCACCGAGCAGGGATCGTAGCCGGGACTGTCCATGAAGACGAAGCCCCGGGTGGTGACCGGCTCGGCATAGTCGTAGACGCCGCAGAGATTGGTGCTGCCGCCCTTGGAGGCCGCCCCCAAGGATTTCTCGAGGATGGTGGTGAGTCCGCCCGCCTTGTTGCCGGGAGAGGGGTTGTTGTTCATCTCGCCACCGTTGCGGCGGGTATATTCCTCCCACCAGCGGATCTGGGCGACCAGCTTCTCTCCCACCTCCCGACTCACCGCACGGCGGGTCAGCAGATGCTCGGCGCCGTAGATCTCCGGGGTCTCGGCGAGGATGGCGGTGCCGCCCTGGGCCACCAGCAGATCGGCCGCATGACCGAGCGCCGGATTGGCGGTGATCCCCGAATAGGCGTCCGAGCCGCCGCATTGCAGCGCCAGGCACAGTTCGCTGGCGGCCACCGGCTGCCGTCGGGCGGCCCCGGCATGGGGCAGCATCTCGGCGATCATGGCGATCGCCCGCTCGACGGTGGCCGCGGTGCCGCCGGTCTCCTGCAGGGTCATGCTGCGGAGCAGCGGCCCCGGCTGCAGCCCGTAGGCCTCCATCAGGAAGGAGATCTGGTTGACCTCGCACCCCAGACCGATCAGCAGCACGCCGGCGAGGTTGGGATGGCGCACGAAGCCCCAGAGGGTGCGCTGCAGGGCGGCGAACCCCTCGCCCCGATCGGCCATGCCGCAGCCGGTGCCGTGGGTCAGAGCGACGATGCCGTCGACCTCGGGATATTGGGCCAGCAGCTCGCGGGGGAAACGCTCGCGCACCATCTGGCAGACGGTGGCCGAGCAGTTCACGGTGGAGAGAACGCCGATGAAGTTGCGGGTGCCCACTCGACCATCCTCGCGCAGATACCCCATGAAGCTGCGCCGCTCGGCTTCGGGCACCATGGCGGTCGGCCGCACCTCCCTGCCGAAGGCATAGTCGCGGGCGAAATCCCGCATCTCCACATTCTGGGTATGGACATGTTCGCCCGGGGCGATGTCGGATGCTGCGAAGCCGATGATCTGGCCGTATTTGCGGATCGGCTCGCCGCGGGCAATCGGCCGCGTGGCGATCTTGTGCCCGGCCGGGATCTCCCGGCGGGTGACCACCCCTTCGGCGGACAGTTCCGTTTCCGCGGCCAGCCGGTGCCGCGCCACCACCACATTGTCCTCGACGTGAAGCCGGATGGTCGGCTGAATCCCGTGCATCGCGAAGCCCTCCCCCATGCGCGCCGAGCATAGCGCGATCCCCCCGCGGGCGTCAGTCGGCGAGCTGCTCGAAATAGTCCTCGTCGATCCGTTCGAGATCGTAGCGGCGCAGACGGCGCACGCCGACGCGGTAGCGAACCATCAGACGGGCCAGCTCCTCGCCATCGACGAGGATGATGCGCTTGGTACTCCGCTCGGCGGCGTCGCGGGCCGCCGTGGTGAAGCGTCCGGTGGTGATGAGAACGCCCTTGCTCGCGCCTCGCTCGTCGAGGGCGCCCGCGAATTCGCGGACCTGGGACGCACCGACATTGTTGTCTCGACCGTAGCGCTTGGCCTGCAGGTAGATCTGCTCGAGCCCGAACGCGTCTTCGGTGATGATGGCGTCGACCCCACGATCGCCGCTGCCGCCCAGATGCCGCTGCTTTCCCCGCGCCCCGTATCCCATAGCGGTCATGAGATCGAGGATCAGACGCTCGAAGGCGGTCGGGGCAATGGAATGGAGCCTCTGGAGCAGTTCGTCCTCGAGCGCCGCTCTGTACTCTTCGAAGGCCGCGTCCATACGCTCTTCGGGGGTATCGGTTGCCTCTCCAGTCGCGGGTTCGGCTTCCGTGTCCGGTTCGTACCTGCGACGGGCGCGAAATTCCTGAAACTCCGGATAGCGCGCCAAGAACGCGACGTCGATGCGTTCCCGCTTTTCCGAGAGCGCCTGCCGGCCACGATCGGTCAAGGCGAAAACACCGCGCCGGGGACGGTGGAGCAAACCGGCTTTGACGAGGTACGTAACCGCCCAGTGCACGCGGTTGGTGATCACGGTCTGCTTTCCGCTCGGCAAGAGCCTGCTCCGCTCCTCCTCGGAGAGTCCGAATTCATCGGCGAGACGCGGAACCGCGTTCCGGGTCACGATTTCTCCCTCGGATGCGAGCCGCAGGACCGGCAGCATCAGCGTCTGATAGTCAGGAATCGCCAACTTGCCACCTCCCTGCTCGAGCCGCCGCGGTCGTTCGTCCTCCCCCCTTGCGCGCTCAGGCCACGCGGCGGCGGGTGGAGCCGCGGCCGCGGCGGTCCCGCTCCGGCTCGAACAGGGTCGAAAGCTGCCCCAGCATGGC
>CAYYZI010000445.1:0-2956 GCA_964475675.1 uncultured Geminicoccaceae bacterium | reverse complement strand
CTACCTTTTGGCCCGGTATTTTTCCTGATTTGATGCGCGATTCAGAAGGGCGGGTCTCTTCGAGCGGAAACACCAGCAGCTTGCGATTGCTGCCCACCACTGCCAGATGATCGCCCTTGGCGGGAACCACGCATTGCAGCCGGTCTCCCTCCCGGACCGTCACCACCTGGCGGCCACCGCGGGTTTGCGACAGCAGGTCTTCCTCGCTGGCCAGGAACCCGCGTCCGGCGCGAGTGCCCAGCAGCAGGCTGCCGCCGGGCCGGTGACACAGGAGCGCCACGATGTCACTGCCCTTGGCGAGATCGATGGCCAGGCTCACCGGCTCGCCATGGCCGCGGCCGCCGGGCAGGCGGTCCACCCGGAGCGTGTAGCAGCGACCGTCGGAGGAGAACAGCAGCAGCCGGTCGCTGCTCTGGACATGGAGCAGGAAGCGCTCGCGGTCGCCCTCCTTGTAGCGGATCTCCCCGGGATCCTGGACATGGCCCCTGAGCGCCCGCATCCAGCCCTTGGCCGAGCAGACGACGGTGACCGGCGATCTTTCCACCGGCACCTCCAGGGCCGCCTCGTCGATCTCGGGCAGTTCCTCGAGACGGGTCCGCCGCGCACCCAGCTGGCCATCGCCGAAGCGTTCGGCGAGGCCCCGGTACTCCTCGGCCAGACGGGCGCGGCGCGCGCCCTCGTCGGCCAACAGCCGCTCCAGCGCGCGGCGTTCCTTCGTCAGCCGCTTGCGCTCCCGCGCGAGTTCCATCTCCTCCAGCTTGCGGAGATTGCGGAGCCGCAGATTGAGCACCGCGTCGGCCTGCCGCTCGCTGAGCTCGAAGACGCGCATGAGCTCGGCCTTGGGCGCGTCATGCTCGCGGATGATCGCGATCACCCGGTCGATGTCCAGAAAGATGCGGAGATAGCCCTCGACCAGCTCGAGCCGGTCGAGAATGCGTCCGAGGCGAAAGCGCGAGCGACGGACCAGCACCTCCATGCGGTGCCGCAGATGCGCATCCAGCACCTCGGGCAGGCCCATCACCCGCGGCACCCCGGCCGCATCCAGCACGTTCATGTTGAGCGGCAGCCGCACCTCGAGCTCGGTGAGGCGGAAGAGCTGCTCCATCAGCACGCGGTCGTCGACACTGCGCGAGCGCGGGACCAGGATGAGCCGCACCTCCTCGGCCGATTCGTCGCGCAGATCGGCCAGCAGCGGCAGCTTCCTCTGGCTCAGAAGTTCGGCCATCCGCTCGATCAGCCGGGCCTTCTGGACCTGGTAGGGGATCTCCTCGACCACGATCTGGTACTGCCCGTGGGACAGATTTTCGCGCCGCCAGCGGGCGCGCAGGCGGAAGCTGCCGCGGCCGGTGGCATAGGCCTCGAGGAGGCGCTCGCGGTCCTCGACCAGCACCCCGCCGGTGGGCAGGTCGGGCCCCTTGATCATCTCCAGAAGCTCGGCCGTCTCGGGCAGCGGCGCGTCGGCCGGCCGTTCGGCCATCCAGGCCAGCGCCCGCAACAGTTCGCCGGCATTGTGGGGCGGAATGCTGGTGGCCATGCCGACGGCGATGCCGGAGGCGCCGTTGGCCAGCAGGTTGGGGAATCCTGCCGGCAGCACCACCGGCTCGTGATCGGTGCCGTCGTAGTTGGCGCGGAAATCGACGGTGTCCTCGTCGATCCCCTCGAGGATGGCGCTCGCCACCTCGGTCAGCCGGGCCTCGGTGTACCGCATGGCGGCGGCATTATCGCCGTCGATATTGCCGAAATTGCCCTGTCCCTCGACCAGTGGATAGCGCTGCGCGAAGCTCTGGGCGAGCCGCACCAGAGCGTCGTAGACGGCGGCATCGCCGTGGGGATGATATTTGCCGATCACGTCGCCGACGACGCGCGCACATTTCTTGAAACCGGCCGCCGGATCGAGACGGAGCTGGAGCATCGCATAGAGGAGGCGTCGCTGGACCGGCTTCAGCCCGTCCCGCACATCGGGCAGCGAACGCGCGGTGATGGTGGAAAGCGCATAGGCCAGATAGCGCTCGCTCAACGCGTCCTTGAGGGCGATCGTCCGGACCGCATCTGCCTTGCTCATGCCTCTCCCTTCTTCTCCATCCGCCGCTGCCAGAGATTGGCGAGACGCTCGCGGGCCGCCGGTAGCGGGCGTTCCGCCGGGGCGAGGATATGCCGGCGGATGAAGTGCGCGGCAAGCCTCAACCCCTGCGCAATCTCCGCATCGCCTGCCTCTTCTCCACCGCGAAGAAAGGCCGGCAGCGGCAGCAGCCGCGGCGCCCATTCTCCTGCCGCCTCGCGGCTCACCGCCCGCCCGGTGCGCGGCGACACATAGGCGAGATCCTTGGCATTTCCGGTCACCGCGCAGCGCTCCAGATCGAGACCGAAGCCGAGTTCGCCCAGCAGCAGGAGTTCGAAGCGGACATAGCTCTGCGGCCAGTCCGGGGCCCGCGCCGCCAGCTTTTCGAGCAGGGTCAGCAGCGGCGCGTAGAGACCGGGATGGGCGTCGCGTTCGCCGAGACCGGCATCGAGCAGGCCGCAGGCGGAATCGAGAGCGGTCAGCAGCAGTGCATCGTCCATCACGGTGGCCGCGAACAGCCGCAGCGGCTCGACCGTGTAGCTGCCGAGATGGTCGCTCAGCCGGGCGCGCCAGCGACAGGACAGGCGATTGCCCCGCTGCAGCAGCGGCCGGGCGCGCCGTCCGGCGCCGCCGCGCACCAGCCCCAGATGCCGGCCATGCTCGAAGGTGAACAGGGAAAGGACGGCGTCATGCTCACCATGCCGGCGCGCATCGAGCACCACCCCTTCGTCCTGCCAGTCCATGCCCTTCGGCCTCAGCCCGGGAAGTCGAGGCCCATCTCGCTGTAGCGCTCGGGATCCTCCTGCCAGCGCTCGCGCACCTTGACGAACAGGAAGAGATGGACCCTGGCCTCGAACAGCCGTTCGAGCTCCTTGCGCGCCCGCTCGCCGATGGCCT
>CAYYZI010000444.1:0-2960 GCA_964475675.1 uncultured Geminicoccaceae bacterium | reverse complement strand
CCGTGCTCGCGATTCTGGAGGATGCCGAGCCGCTGGCCACCGGCGATCATGCCGAGGAGCTGATCGACATCGTCGGCACCGAGCTCAATGCCGCGGTGGCCGGCAAGAAAACGCCCGAGCAGGCGCTCGATGATGCCGCCCGCCGGGTCGAGGCGGCCCTCGAGTAGGCATCTTCGCGCGGGGGCCGTGCCGGCGACGGTGCGGCCCCTTCCCTCTCCCCTCCTGCCGGTGATCGAGCCTCGGACATGGCGGTAGAAGCCGAACCGGCCCCTGTGGCCGCCTCCGCCTCGCGCTGGGGACTGCGTCACCGGCTGCTGCTGCCGCTGGCCCTGACCCTCGGCGCGGTGCTGGTGTATCCTCTGCTGTTTTCCTTCTGGGTGTCGCTGCACCGCTACCAGCTCACGCGGCTGCAGGATGTGCGCTTCGCCGGCCTTCGCAACTATCTGCGGCTGTACGACGATCCCTCCTTCTGGAACGCCATCCTCAACACCCTGACCTTCGTCTTCGGCGCCGTCTCCATCGAGCTGGTGCTGGGCATGGGCCTCGCACTCCTGGTCCACCGCCTGCCGCGGTTCCGCCATCTCGCCCGGGCCATGCTGCTGACGCCGATGTTCATCACCCCCATCGCCGTCGGCCTGATGTTCCGCTTCCTCCTCAACCAGCAGCTCGGCGTGATCCCCTGGATGCTGGACGGGCTGGGCATCCGCATCGACTGGTTCGGCCCCGGCCTGGCCCTGTTCTCGATCATCCTGATCGACGTCTGGCAGTGGACGCCCTTCATGCTGCTGCTGCTTCTGGCCGGGCTCGAATCGCTTCCCGAGGCCCCCTTCGAGGCGGCACGCATCGACGGCGCCTCGGCCTGGATGACCTTCTCACGCGTCACCCTGCCGCTGATGAAGCCGGTGCTGCTGGTGGCGATCATCATCCGCGGCCTCGATGCCTTCAAGGTGTTCGAATACATCTACGCCATCACCCGCGGCGGCCCCGGCCAGAGCACCGAGACCATCCTCTTCCACATCTACAAGGTGGGCTTCCGCTTCTTCCGCATGGGCGAGGCCGCGGCCATGGCCTATGTGCTGGTGGTGATCACCCTGGTGCTGGTGACCTTGCTGTATTTCCTGATGACCCGCGAGGGGGCGCGACGCAGATGATGCCGCCCCTGCTGCGCCGCCGCCTCGGCCTCGCTCTGCAGACCGGCCTCGTGCTGACAGCACTGCTGACGGTGCTGTTTCCCTTCTTCTGGATCTTCCTGACCTCCCTGAAGCCGCCCGATCTGGTGGCCCGCCCCGAGGTCTGGGCGTTCGCCCCGAGTGCCGCCAACTGGCGCGAGGTGTTCCTCGAATCCGACGTGCCCCGGTATATCGGCAACAGCCTGCTGGTGGGCGTGGTCACCGTCACCATCGCCCTTCTGGTGGGCTTTCCGGCGGCCTACTCCTTCTCCCGCTACAGGACCGGCGGCGGGCTCGCCCGCTTTTCCATCCTCGCCGCCGAGATGGTGCCGCCGGCGGTGCTGATCGTGCCGCTCTTCCTGCTGATGTACCGGTTGTCCCTGACCAACACCCTGATCGCGGTGATCGCCGCCCATCTCACCTTCGTGGTGCCGGTGGTCACCTGGTTCCTGATCGGCTTTGTCGACGAAGTGCCGCGCGAGCTCGAGGAGCAGGCGATGGTCGACGGCTACACCCGCGGCCAGGCGGTCACCAAGGTGGTGCTGCCGGCGGTGCGCCCGGGGCTGGCGGCGGCCGGCATCTTCGGCTTCGTGCTGAGCTGGAACGACATGTTCTACGCCCTCATCCTCACCGGCGGGGCGAGCAAGACCCTGCCGGTGGCGATCGCCGGCTACTGGACGTTCCGCGGCATCGAGATGGGGAAGATGGCGGTGGCCATTCTCTTGGCCATCATCCCGGTGCTGGCGGCCTCCTTCTTCATCCAGAAGCACCTCGTCAAGGGTCTGGGCGGCGGTGCGGTGAAAATGTGAGGGCATGCATGCCGGGTGTACGGCTGGAAAAGGTCAGCAAGCGTTTCGGCGAGGTGCAGACGCTGCGGGAAATCGATCTCGAGATCATGGATGGCAGCTTCACCGTGCTGGTCGGCCCCTCGGGCTGTGGCAAGACCACCACATTGCGCCTGGTGGCCGGGCTCGAGACGGTAACTTCCGGCCGCATCCGGATCGGCGAGCGCGACGTCACCGCATTGGAGCCGCGCGACCGCAATGTCGCCATGGTCTTCCAGAACTACGCCCTCTATCCGCACATGACGGTCTACGACAACATCGCCTTCGGCCTGCGCGCCAAGAAGATGGACGAGACCGAGATCCGCCGCCGCATCCTCGATGTCGCCGCCATGCTCGGCCTCGAGGAACTCCTCGCCCGCCGTCCGGGCGAGCTTTCGGGCGGTCAGCAGCAGCGGGTGGCGATCGGCCGGGCCATCGTCCGCGAGCCCAATCTCTTCCTGTTCGACGAGCCGCTCTCCAATCTCGATGCCAAGCTTCGGATCGGCATGCGCACCGAACTTCTGAAGCTGCATCGCGAGCTCCGCACCACCACCATCTACGTCACCCACGACCAGGAAGAAGCGATGACCATGGGCGACTGCATCGTCGTCATGGAGGCGGGGGTGATCCGCCAGATGGGCACGCCGCGGGAGATCTACTTCCATCCCGCCAATCTGATGGTCGCCCAGTTCGTCGGCAGCCCGCCCATGAACATCTTCGAGGGACGCATCGAAGGCGGTGTGTTCGAAGGTGCGGGGCTGCGCCTGCCCCTTCCCGCCACCCCGGGCACCGCCGGCAAGGTGCTTCTGGGCGTGCGCCCCGAGGACATTCATCTCGCCGGCACCCTCGAGCCCGAGCGCGCCAGCGCGCCGTTTGCCGCCCGGGTGGAGGTGATCGAGCTTTTGGGTGCCCGGGCCATCGTCACCTTCGCCATCGGCGATGCCGAGATCAAGGCGGTGCTCGAGGA
>CAYYZI010000443.1:0-2963 GCA_964475675.1 uncultured Geminicoccaceae bacterium | reverse complement strand
AGATGAAAGGATCTCCTCCATGCTTTTATACACGGTTCTGGGAGTAATATTATTCTTTCCCACATGGCCGGCCCCGTAGAGCACCACCAGCGGCCGTTGCGATCGCTCGCCGGCGACCGCCCCACGTGCGGTTCCGCGATCGACCAGGGCGAAATCGAGGGTCACCTGACCGCCGCAGCACTGCTCCAGCAACGGCCCGAGCGGCAGGGTCACACTGCGCGCCTCCTCGCCCGATGCCAGCATTTCGCGGGCGATGGCCATCGCCCGCCATTCCAGCGCACCGCCACCGATGGTCCCCTCGCTGTCCTCCTCGCCGACGAGCATGGCGGCTCCCGCTTCGCGCGGCGCCGAACCCAGCACCCCGGCGACCCGTACCAGCACCACCGCATCGACGCCCGGCGAAGAGGAGCTTCGTACCATCTTCGTTCCTACTCCGCCGCCGTTCGCAGCGAGGTCCGCCGGAGCCGTTCGATCGCCGCCAGCACCCGCTCGGGCGTCGCCGGCGGATCGAGGTGCGGGCAGACGCGGTGGTCGGCGATGCTGGCGACGGCATCGGAAAGCGCGTGGAGGACCGAGATCGCCAGCATCAGGGGCGGCTCGCCCACCGCCTTGGACCGATAAATCGTTTCCTCCCGGTTCGGACGCCCTTCGAGCAGGCGGATGTTCATCACCGCCGGGCGGTCGCCGCAGGCGGGAATCTTGTAGGTCGAGGGAGCATGGGTGCGCAACCGCCCCTCGCCGTCCCACCAGAGCTCCTCGGTGGTCAGCCAGCCCATGCCCTGGACGAAGCCGCCCTCGATCTGCCCGAGATCGATGGCCGGGTTCAGCGAATCTCCGACATCGTGGAGAATGTCGACCCGCTCCACCCGGTATTCGCCGGTGAGGGTATCGACGATCACCTCGCTCATCGCCGCGCCGCAGGCGAAATAGAGAAACGGCCGTCCGCGCCCTTTCCCGCGGTCCCAGTGGATCTTCGGGGTGCGGTAGAAGCCGGTGGCGGAAAGGGGCACACGCGCCAGATAGGCGTCCTCGACCAGCTCCTCGAACGCCATTTCCCGTTCGCCCGCCCGCACCCGGCCGGGCAGCCACGCCACCCGTTCGATCGGCACCTGCCAGCGGGAGGCGAAATGGGCGATCAGCCGCTGTCTGAGGGTGCGGGCCGCGTTGCGGGCGGCCATGCCGTTGAGATCCGAGCCCGAGGAGGCGGCGGTGGCCGAGGTGTTGGGCACCCGCCCGGTGCTGGTGGCGGCAATGGCGATCCGCTCGATCGGCAGAGCCAGCTCCTCGGCCACCACCTGCAGGATCTTGATGTGCAGCCCCTGGCCCATCTCGGTGCCGCCGTGATTGAGCTGCACGCTGCCATCCCGGTAGATGTGGAGGAGCGCGCCCGCCTGGTTGTACCAGGTGGCGGTGAAGGCGATGCCGAACTTCACCGGCGTCAGCGCCAGCCCCTTTCGGAACCAGCGGTTCTCGCGGTTGAAGGCGCGCACCGCTTCCCGTCTTTCTTCGTAGCCGGCCTCGGCGGCGAGCGTTTCGACGAGTTCGGCGAAGACCTCCTCTTCCACCCGCATATGGTAGGGGGTGATGTCGCGGCCGCCGCTTCCATAGAAATTGCGCCTTCGCACCTCCAGGGGATCGAGCCCGGTGGCGAAGGCCACCTCCTCGATCACCCGTTCCGCCGCCAGCATGCCCTGGGGACCGCCGAAGCCGCGAAAGGCGGTGTTGGAGACGGTGTTGGTACGGCAGGGGAAGGATTCGAGCCGCACCGCCGGATAGAAGTAGCAGTTGTCGGCATGAAACAGGGCGCGGTCGGTGACCGGCCCGGAAAGATCGGCGGAAAAGCCGCAGCGGGCGGCGAGCTCCATCTTCACCGCATGGATCCGCCCGTCGCCGTCGAAGCCGACTTCGTAGTCGACCAGGAAGTCGTGGCGCTTGCCGGTGAGGATCATGTCCTCGTCGCGGTCGAGGCGCAGCTTGGCGGGGCGCCCGGTCGCGGCCGCCACCAAGGCGGCGATGCAGGCGAACTGGCTGGCCTGGGTCTCCTTGCCGCCGAAGCCGCCGCCCATCCGTCGCACCATCACCGTCACCTTGTGGGCGGCGATACCCAGCACCCGGGCGATCATCTGCTGCACCTCGGAAGGGTGCTGGGTCGAGGACCACACCCGCATCTCGCCGTTCTCGCCGGGCAGCGCCAGCGCCACCTGGCCCTCCAGATAGAAATGGTCCTGACCGCCGATCCGCATGCTGCCGGGCAGGCGACGGGGGGAGCGCCGCAGCCCTTCGCGCACATCGCCGCGCTCCAGCACCAGCCCTTCGGTGACCAGATCGCCGCGCCGGCGCGCCTCTTCGATCGAAAGTACCGCCGGCAGGGGCTTCACCTCGATCCGCGCCCGCTCGGCCGCCTCCCGTGCCGTCGCCACATGATCGGCCGCCACCGCGAACAGCGGCTGCCCCCAGAACAGGATGCGGTCCTGTGCGAAGACCGGTTCGTCCCCCTTGTGGGTGGGGCTGATATCGTTGATGCCCGGAATATCGCCGGCGGCCAGCACGCAGGCGACACCGGGATGATTGCGGACCGGCTCCAGATCGAGCGCCGCGATCCGGGCATGGGCACGGGCCGCCCGGGCGAGGAAGATCTCGAGGGTGCGCGCCGGTTCCGGGATGTCGTCGACATAGACCGCCTCACCGGTGACATGGGCAGTCGCGCTGTCGTGCGGCAGCGGCCGATGGACGATGCCCGGCTTCTTCTCAGACATCGGCCGCCTCCGGCAGCTCGAGCCGCCGATCGATTTCGCCGCTGCTCTCGAGCCAGCATTTCATCAGCAGATTGCGGGCCACCGTCATGCGGTAGCCGGCACTCGCCCGCCAGTCGTCGATCGGCGTGAAATCGCGTTCCAGCGCGGCCATCGCTAATTCGTGGGGTTTCCCGCTGATCCAGAAATTCATGGTGTCCAGAACGGAAA
>CAYYZI010000442.1:0-2965 GCA_964475675.1 uncultured Geminicoccaceae bacterium | reverse complement strand
ATCTGGTCGACTGGGCGGCCTTTCCGCTGGCGGCCATTCTGCTGGTCCGGCTGTTCGGTTTGCAGCACCGCTACGTCGCGCTGATCGTCGCCGACAACTGGGCCTCGGTGCTGCAGGCGGCGGTGCTGGCCGCAGCGGTGGTGGTGAGCACGGTGCTGCCGATGGCCATCGCCGCCGTTCTGGTGCTCGCGACCTTCGTCGCCGTGATCTACTACCAATGGCTGGTGGCCCGCCAGGCGCTGGAGACCACCGGGGCGATCGCCGGCGGTTTCGTCGCCGCCGATCTGCTCACCGGCATCGCCGTCGACCGGCTGGTCGGTTCGCTGCTCTATGGATCGTAGTCGACCCCGGCGAAATAGAGCCCTTCGGCCGGCGCCGTCGGGCCGGCGCGCCGGCGATCGCGGGCGGCCAGCACCTCCGCCACCCAGGCGATCGGCTTCCTGCCGCTGCCCACCAGCGCCAATGTGCCCACCATGTTGCGCACCTGATGGTGCAGAAACGACCGGGCGGCGGCATGGATCTCGACGATCTCCCCGCGCCGGCAGACATGCAGCCGACGCAGGGTCTTCAGGGGCGAGCGGGCCTGGCACTGGCTGTCGCGGAAGCTGGTGAAGTCGTGCCGGCCGACCAGCAGGGTCGCGGCTTCCTGCATGCGTTCGGCATCCAGCGGCCGGCCCAGGTGCCAGACCCGGCCGCGATCGAGGGCGGGCGGAGCGCGACGGTTGAGGATGCGATAGAGATAGCGTCGCTCGGTGGCCGAAAAGCGGGCGTGGAAATCGGTCGTGACGCGTCGCGCCTCCAGCACCACCACCGGATGGGGGCGGAGATGGGCATTGAGCGCTCCCATCACCCGCTCCGGAGGGAAATCGCGCCCGAGATCGACATGAGCGACCTGGGCCAGAGCATGCACCCCGGCATCGGTGCGGCCGGCGGCGAATACCGTCACCCGCTCGCCGCAGAAGGCGGCGATCGCTTCCTCGAGGGCCTGCTGCACCGACAATCCGCGGGCCTGGCGCTGCCAGCCGACGAAGCCGCGCCCGTCATATTCCAGGGTCAGACGATAGCGGGGCACCGCGGGCCTCCGGCTCAGGACAGTCGTGCGCCGAGCGGGATCGGGAAGCCACGTTGCAGTTCGTCGGCGCCCACCGGCTTCCTGCCCTCGCGCTGCACCCGGATCAGCGCCAGCGCCCCCTCGCCGCAGGCCACCGTCAGCGGCAGGGCGATCACCGTGCCGGGCTCGCCGATGCCCGCGACCACCTCGGCCTCCAGCACCTTGATACGGGTTCGCTGCCAGAAGCACCAGCAGCCGGGCCAGGGGTCGAAGGCGCGAACCCGTCGTTCGAGCAGCGCCGCCGGGGCGGTGAAATCGAGGTGCCCCTCTTCCTTGCGCAGCTTTCTGGCATAGGTCGCCCCGACCTCGGGCTGGGGCTGCGGCACCAGCCTGCCTTCGAGATAGCCCTCCACCACCTCCTCGACATGCGCGGCGGCGAGCGCCGCCAGCCGGTCGTGGAGCTGGGGGGCGCGCATCTTCGGTTCGATCGGCGTCTCGAACATGGCCAGCACGGGGCCGGTGTCCAGCCCCTCGTCCATGACGAAGAAAGACACCCCGGTCTTCTCGTCGCCGGCCTCGATGGCCCGCTGGATGGGGGCCGCCCCGCGCCAGCGCGGCAGCAGCGAGGCATGGATGTTGACGCAGCCGAAGCGCGGGGCCTCGAGCACCGGCCTCGGCAGGATCAGCCCGTAGGAGGCGACGATGGCGAGATCGGCGCCGAGGGCGGCGAAGGTCTCCTGAACCTCGGGCGATTTGAGGGAGGCGGGGGTGCGGATCTCCCCGATGCCCAGCCGCAGGGCCGCCTCGTGGATTGCCGTTCGCTGCTCGTCATGGCCGCGCCCGGCCGGGCGTGGCGGCTGGGTGTAGACGGCCAGGATCCGAAAATCGCGGGCGAGACGTTCGAGGGCCGGCACGCCGAAGGCGCTGGTTCCCATGAACACCAGCCGCCGCATCGCCGGCTCAGGCGCTGGCTTTGAGGCGGCGGGCCTTGGCCATCTTGCGCAGGATCATGTTGCGCTTGAGGGCCGAGATATGGTCGATGAAGAGAATGCCGTCGAGATGGTCGACCTCGTGCTGGATGCAGCGGGCGAGCAGGCCTTCGGCGCGCAGCTTCCTCTCCGCGCCGGTCTCGTCCTGATAGACGAGCTCCACCGCATCGGGGCGGGTCACTTCCGCATACTGGTCGGGCAGGCTCAGGCAGCCTTCCTCGGCGGTCGCCAGATTCTCCGAACGCCAGGTGATCTGCGGATTGATGAGGCACAGCGGCGCGTTCTTGTCCTCGCTCACATCGATGATGCACAGGCGCTTGCCGACACCCACCTGGGGAGCGGCGAGACCGATGCCCGGAGCCTCGTACATGGTCTCGAACATGTCGCGCACCAGGCGGCGGATCTCCTCGTCGACCCGCGGCACCGGAGCGGCCCGTCTCTTCAGGACCGGATGCGGAACTTCGAGAATGCGCAGGATCGCCATGATCGAACCCGTTTCTTGATGCGATGCCGGCTCAGCCGACCGGTTGGCGGGCACGCAGGGCGGCTTCCAGAGTGCCTTCATCCAGATAGTTGAGTTCGCCGCCGATCGGAACCCCCTGCCCGAGCCGGGTCACCGCCACTCCCAGCGGCTGCAGCCGTTCGGCCAGATAGTGCGCGGTGGTCTGTCCTTCCACCGTGGCACTCAGCCCGAGGATGACCTCGCGGATGGATTCCTCGCCGACCCGCGCAAGGAGCCTGCCCACCCCGAGCTCGTCCGGTCCCACCTCGTCGAGCGCCGAAAGGGTGCCGCCCAGCACATGGTAGCGGCCGCGAAAGCTCGAGGCCCGTTCCATGGCCCACAGATCCTCGACCTCCTCGACCACGCATACGAGCCCGGCATCGCGCCGCTCGTCGCTGCAGATGGAACAGGGATCGCGGCTGT
>CAYYZI010000441.1:0-2968 GCA_964475675.1 uncultured Geminicoccaceae bacterium | reverse complement strand
GCTCGCTCGGCGTCGAGCGCTTCATGAAGCGCTACTATCTGGTGGCCCGCGATGTCGGCAATCTCACCCGCATTGTCTGTGCCGCCCTCGAGGAGCAGCACAAGCGCAAACCGCGGCTGAGCTTCCGCTTCGGTTTCGGACGACGACGCATCGGCGGCTTCCGGGTGATCGGCAACCGGGTGTCGCTGGCCGATCCCGAGCTGTTCGCCCGCGAGCCGGTGCGCATGCTGGAACTCTTCCGCATCGCCCAGGAGCGGGAGCTCGACCTGCATCCCGACGCCCTGCGGGCGATCGATCACCATCTGCGGCGGATCGACCGCGAGCTGCGGGAAAGTCCCGAGGCCAACCGGCTGTTTCTGGAGATGCTGACCTCTCGCAAGGATCCGGCGCTGACCCTGACGCGGCTCAACGAGGCCGGCGTCCTCGGCAGGTTCATCCCCGAGTTCGGCCATATCGTGGCCCAGATGCAGCACACCCTCTACCATGTGTACACCACCGACGAGCACACCATCCGGGCGATCGAGGTGCTGCACCGGATCGAGCGGGGCGAGCTGCGCGACGACCATCCCCTGGCCACCGAGCTGCTGCCCGAGATCCACTCGCGCACCGAGCTCTATCTGGCCACCTTTCTGCACGATATCGGCAAGGGCCGCGGCGGCGATCACAGTGAGATCGGCGCCGGGATCGCCGCCCAGCTCTGCCATCGGCTGGGGCTTTCCGACGAGGCCACGGCCACCGTGGTCTGGCTCGTGCGCCATCATCTGCTGATGAGCACCACCGCCTTTCGCCGCGACATCGACGATCCGACCACCATCAGCGATTTCATGGCCATCGTGCAGTCGCCGGAGCGGCTGCGCCTGCTGCTGCTGCTGACCGTGGCCGACATTCGCGCGGTCGGCCCCGGGGTGTGGAACGGCTGGAAGGGGCAGCTCCTGCGCGAGCTCTACTACGAGACCCTGGCGGCGATGACCAGCGAGGACCCGCGCGGCCGACGCCGCGAGCGCATCGAGGCCGCCCGCGTCCGGCTGGCCGAGACCCTGGCCGCGGATTCGCCGCCCTGGTCGCGGCAGCAGATCACCGCCTGGCTGGAGCGTCACGAGCCCGGATACTGGCTGGCCTTCCCGGTCGAGGATCTGGTGCATCATGCGCGTATTGTCGGCGCCGCCGATGCCGCCGGCCGGGAGCTTTGCATCGAATTCCGCCCGCAGCCCTTCCAGGCCCGCACCGAGCTTCTCGTCTACACCGCCGATCACCCCGGCCTGTTCATGAAGATCGCCGGTGCGCTGGCGCTGAGCAGCGTCAACATCGTCGATGCCCGGATCTTCACCACCACCGACGGCATGGCCCTCGACGTGATCGGGCTGCAGGAGGCCGAAAGCCGCCAGGCGATCGAGGATGTCGGCCGCCTCCAGCGCATCCGCCGCAATCTCGAGCGGGCGATCGCCGGCGAGATCCGGCTCGAGCAGGCACTGGCCGAGCGCCGCCAGCGGCTGAGCGCGGCCCGCCTGTTCCGGGTCGAGCCGCGGGTCATCGTCGACAACCGCGCCAGCCGCCTGCACACCGTGGTCGAGGTCAGCGGCCGCGACCGGCCGGGGCTGCTTTATGATCTCGCACGGGTGTTCAAGGATCAGGCGCTGGTGATCAAGAGCGCCCATATCGCCACCTATGGCGCCCGCGTGGTCGACGTCTTCTATGTCAAGGACGTGTTCGGCATGAAGCTCGCGCAGGAGGCCAAGATCGGGCGCCTGCGCAAGGCCCTTCTGGAGGTCCTCGCCCGGACATGAGAGACGCGCCGGCGTGAACATTCTGCGCGCTACCGCCACCGTCGGCTCGCTGACCCTGCTGTCGCGGGTGACCGGCTTCGCCCGGGATGCGCTGATCGCCGGCATGCTGGGCGCGGGTGCGGTGGCCGATGCCTTCTTCGTCGCCTTCAAGCTCGCCAACCTGCTGCGCCGGCTGTTCGCCGAAGGCGCTTTCAACGCCGGCTTCGTGCCGCTGTTCGCGCGCACCCTCGAGGGGGAGGGCGAGGGCGCCGCCCGGCGGGTGGCGGAAGAGGCCTTTTCGCTGATGGCGACGATTCTCCTGTTCGTGGTCTTCGCCGCCGAGCTGGCCATGCCCTGGCTGGTGCGGGCGCTGGCCACCGGCTTCGATCCGGCCGGGGCGCGCTACGCCCTGGCGGTCGAACTGTCGCGCATCACCTTTCCCTATCTGCTGCTGATTTCCCTGGCCGCCCTGGTCTCCGGAGTGCTCAATGGGGTGGGCCGCTTCGCCGCCGCCGCCTTCGCGCCGGTGCTGCTCAATCTCACCCTGATCACCGCCCTGCTGCTGGCCGCCTTTTTCTTCGGCATGCCCGCCCATCTGCTGGCCTGGGGGGTGCTGAGCGCTGGGGTTCTGCAGCTCGGGCTGGTGCTCGCGGCGGCGGCCCGGGCCGGGATGCGGCTGCGGCTGCGACGGCCGCGGCTGACCAGCCGCATGCGGCGGCTGTTCGAGCTGGTGCTGCCGGGGGCACTCGGGGCCGGTGTCTACCAGCTCAACCTCATTGTCGACACCTGGTTCGCCTCGCATCTGCCCCAGGGCGCCATCTCCTATCTGTTCTACGCCGACCGTCTCAACCAGCTCCCCCTGGGGGCGGTGGGCGTGGCGCTGGGCACCGCCCTGCTGCCGGCCCTCAGCCGCGAGCTCCGCGGCGGCCGGCGCGAGAGCGCGCTGGTGCTGCAGAACCGGGCCATCGAATTCGGCATGCTGCTGACCCTGCCGGCGGCGGCGGCGCTGATGGCGGTGGGCGAGCCGATCGTCCGCGGCCTGTTCGAGCGGGGCGCCTTCGATGCCGCCACCACCCGGGCCACCGCCGGCGCCCTGGCGGCCTTCGCCACCGGCCTGCCGGCCTATGTGCTGATCAAGATCCTGGCGCCTCTTCAAAACCGCTCAGGTACAACAGACTATACAGCAGCATGGAACCGTGACCGGC
>CAYYZI010000440.1:0-2977 GCA_964475675.1 uncultured Geminicoccaceae bacterium | reverse complement strand
ATCCGCGTGAATTCAGAAAAAATCAAGACAGGACTTTGGGGCGCCGCCGGTGGCGCCGCTCTCGTGGCGGCAATCGGCTTCATCTGGGGCGGATGGGTCACAGGTGGTACGGCTCTGGAAATGGCGCAGAAATCGGCCAACCTCGCGGTCGTCGATCGTCTCGCCACCATCTGTGTCGACCAGTTCAACCGCGACCCGCAGAAGGTCGACAAGTTCCAGACCCTCAAGGAAGAAGGCTCCTGGAAGCGGCGCGAATATGTGGAGAAGCAAGGCTGGGCCACGATGCCGGGTGAAGACAAGCCCGAGAGCAGAGTGGGCTCGAAATGCGCCGAGCTCATTCTCCAGGCCGCCCTCTAGGCTCCGACCCGGCGATCGTCCGCCGCGGATCCCGGCTCCCTCGCCTGCGGGGAGCTCAGCGGATCAGGCGCGGCAGGGCGATCCGCAGCAGGGCGAGCAACCGCTCGGTAGCTCGCCCGCTCGCCTCCAGGGTCTGTTCGTGCGAGAGCGGACCCGGGGCGAGACCGGCGGCGAGATTGGTGACGATCGAGACGGCCGCCAGCCGCAGACCGCAATAGCGGGCGGCGACTGCTTCCGGCACCAGCGACATCCCCACCAGATCGGCACCCAGCGCCCGGAAGGCCCGGATCTCCGCCGGCGTCTCGAAGCATGGGCCGAGGGTTGCCAGATAGACCCCGCACTCCAGCGGAACTCCGGCCTCCTCCGCCGCCTGCAGGAACGCCTCCCGCACCGCCTCGTCGTAGAGGTTGGTGAGATCGAGAAAGGGCGGTCCGCCCTCTCCGGTCAGCCCCACCAGCGGGTTGGTTCCCTGGAAATTGATGTGGTCGCCGACCAGCATCAGCGCGCCGGGACCGACCTCCGGCCGCAGCGAGCCGGCGGCGTTGGTGACGATCAGCAGCTCGCAGCCGAGCTCCCGCAACAGCCGCATCATCGCCAACACCGCCGCGCCGTCACCGCCCTCGTAGAGATGCACCCGCCCGCTCAGGCACAACAGCGGCACGCCTTCGAGGCTGCCGAGCACGATCCTCCCGGCATGGCCGGGCACCGTCGGCCGGGGAAAGCCTTCGAGCTCCTCGTAGGCGATGGCCACCGGATCCTTCAGAGCATCGCTGACGGCGCCCAGCCCCGAACCCAGCATCAGCGCCACCTTGCCGCGCCAACCGGGAGCGCGGGCACGGATCACCGCCGCCGCGTCCTGGCGACCATCGCCGGTTCGAGCTGCTTTCAGGCCGAACGCATGGGGCAGGAGATCATGGAAGCGAACCGTCTCCAGCGCGCCCGCCGCGTTCGCCATGTGCACCAGCGTCCCATCACCGGCGAACTCGGCGATCTTCTGGCGGCAGCCGCCGCAGGGCGCGCAGGGCCCCTCGCCACCTCCGAGGATCGCGATCTCCAGAATTTCCCGCTCGCCCGCCGCGACCATGGCGGCGATGGCCGCGGCCTCGGCGCAGAGCCCCTCGGGATAGGCCGCGTTCTCGACATTGCAGCCGCTGTGGATGCGTCCGCTCGTCGTGCGGATGGCGGCACCGACGGCGAATTCGGAATAGGGCGCATAGGCCCGCCTGCGGGCGCGTGCCGCGGCTTTCAGGAGATCCTTCATCGTTCCTTCACATAGGGCTGGCCGATCGCCTTGGGGGCGACGGCGCGGCCGACGAAGCCGGCCAGCAGGAGAATGGTGAGCAGATAGGGAATGGCCTGGATGGCCTCGGTCGGGATGGTCCCCACCAGCGGCACCTCGACCCCCTGGAGGCGCGCCTGCACGGCATCGGCGAAGGCGAACAGCAGGCAGGCCAGCAGCGCCGGCACCGGCCGCCACTTGCCGAAGATGAGGGCGGCCAGGGCCAGGTAGCCCTTGCCAGCGGTCATGTCGCGCAGGAAGGAGGCGTTCTGGGCGATCGACAGATAGGCACCGGCGATGCCGGTCAGCACCCCGGCCACGATCAGCGCCCGGTAGCGCATGCCGGCCACCGAGATGCCCGCGGTGTCCACCGCTTCGGGGCTCTCGCCGACGGCCCGCAGGCGCAGGCCGAAACGGCTGCGATAGAGCACCCAGGCCACCAGCGGCACCGTCAGGAAGGCGACATAGACGAGGATGTTGTGGCCGGAGACGAGCTCGAAATAGATCGGCCCGATCACCGGCACCTCCCGCATCTGCTCCGCGAACGGCAGGGTGATGGGCTTGAAACGCGCCCCTGCGGCCATCACCGGGATGCGGCCGGCCTGGCCGAACCAGGCATCGGCCAAGGTCGGGCCGAGGCCGGCCACCATGATGTTGAGGGCCATCCCGGAGACCACCTGATCGCCGCGATTGGTGATCGAGGCGAAGCCGTGCACCAGCGCCAGGAAGATGGCGAAACCGATGGCCGCGAACAGGCCGGCCCAGGCCGAGCCGGTGGCCTGGGCGACGGCGGCGGCGGCGAAGGCGCCGCCCAGCATCTTGCCCTCGAGGGCGATGTTGACCACCCCCGAGCGCTCGGAAAAGAGCCCGGCCAGGGCCGCCAGCACCAGCGGCGTGGCCAGCCGCAGGGTGCTGTCGGATAGGAGCAGAACCTGGAGGAAGGTGTCGCCCATGGCTCAGACCGGGACCGGACGGGTGCGAATGATCAGCGCCTCGAGGGTCGGCCGGAACATGTGCTCGAGAGCACCGGCGAAGAGGATGACGAGGCCCTGGATGACGACGATCAGATCGCGGTTGATGCGCGGCATGTCGAAAGCCAGCTCGGCGCCGCCCTGGTAGAGGGCACCGAACAGGAGGGCGGCGAGGACCACCCCGATCGGATGATTGCGGCCCATCAGGGCCACTGCGATGCCGACGAAGCCGTAGCCGCCGGTGAATCCCAGCACCAGCCGATGCTGGGCGCCGAGCACCTCGTTGAGGGCCATCATCCCGGCCAGCGCCCCGGAGATGGTCATCACCAGCATGATGTGGGCCGCCGGCGAGATCCCGGCATAGAGCGCC